>NZ_QRYG01000010.1:0-77346 GCF_003462845.1 Collinsella sp. AF15-51
CCGCCTCGCGGTGACATCGTTTTTATGTCAACCTTGGTCTAACAGAGCCTTTTCTTTTGCGGCGGCCACATCTTCCGTCTGCAAGGCAGCTGCACCGGTGGGGGAACTGGTTTCTGCCGCGATCGCCGTTACGGGGGGGGGCGATTCCCGCGACAAGTGCCGCGGAAAGGGCGATGCCCACAGTTGCTCGTCTTGCTCTTCTTGCGAGAATGTCGTTCATCTCGGCACCTCATTTCAAGGGTCGGCGGCTCGGCTGGTAGCACTACTGTAAGTATACCAAGCGATTGGCGCGCCGCTGACCGGGCATGCGCACCCCTCCGCTTCTCTGGAAACCGAATCCCATTAGAAATGACGAGTTGTTTACGCTTCTTTTGGGCTCACCGTACTATCATGATTCGAATTGAGTGTGAATGATGATAGGGAGCGCCTTTTTATGATTGAGCTGCTCAGGCGTTTTGGTGGTAGGTTTCGCCGGTATATGGTGATCGGCCCTGCGTGCAAGTTAATCGAAGTGATCTTTGACCTGCTTACGCCGCTGGTGATTGCCCAGATGATCGATAAGGGCATCGGCGCACACGATGTCAACGCCGTCGTCCACTACGGCATGGTGCTTGCCGCCATGGCCGTGATCGGCATCTCGTTTACGCTCGTCTGCCAAAAGATGGCGGCGCTTACCTCGCAGGGCATGGGTACCGACATTCGCGGCGCACTCTACAAGCACATCAACAAGCTGAGCTATGCTGAGCTCGATCGCTTTGGCACGCCGTCGCTCATCACGCGCATTACCAACGACGTCAACCAGGTTCAGCTCGCCGTGGCGCTGGGCGTGCGCATGCTCATCCGCTGGCCTTTCCTGGCGGTGGGCTCCATGTGCGCGGCCCTTGCCATCGACCTTAAGCTCGGCATCATCTTTTTGATCTGCACGCCCGCTATCGGCCTGGTGTTTTGGTTTGTCATGGCGCGCTGCATCCCGTACTACAAGCAGCTGCAGGCAAAGCTCGACCGCATCGCGCTTATCTGCCGCGAAGACCTTTCAGGCGCTCGCGTGGTTCGCGCCTTCGTGCGCGAGGACCACGAGCGCGAGCGCTTTGCCCAAGCTGCCGATGACCAGGCCAATACTGCCATCGCGGTGGGTAAGCTCTCGTCGATCCTTAATCCCGTCACGTTTTTGGTGATGAACCTGGGCGTGTGCGCCATCCTGTGGGTGGGTGGCATCCAGGTCAACGTGGGTGAGCTCACGCAGGGTCAGGTCATGGCGTTTGTGAACTACATGACGCAGACCCTGACCTCCATCGTGTACGTCGCCAACCTGGTTGTGGTCTTTACCAAGGCGAGCGCCAGTGCGTCGCGTATCAACGAGGTGCTCAATTGCGTGCCGAGCATCACCGACGAGGGCAACCAGCCGGTCGCGCTGCCCAAGCCGGGCAATGCCGCCCCAGTTCCCGCGCTGAGCTTTGACCATGCGAGCTTCTCCTTTGGCGCGGGCGCGGCAAATGCCGTCAACGATGTGACCCTGGAACTCCCACTGGGCAAGACGCTCGGCATTATCGGCGGCACGGGCAGCGGCAAGTCCACACTCGCCTCGCTTATCTCGCGCCTGTACGATGCGAGCACCGGCAGCGTGAGCGTGATGGGCTCCGACGTGCGTGCCTGGCCGCTCGATCAGCTGCGCCATGTGGTCGCGGCCGTCCCGCAACGCGCGTCGCTGGTGAGCGGCACGATCCGCAGCAACCTGACCTGGCGTGACGAGTCGGCGACCGACGAGGAGCTCTGGGCGGCACTCGACATGGCGCAGGCGAGCGAGTTCGTGCGCAACAAGCCGCAGGGGCTCGACGCCGCGGTCGAGGCGGGCGGCAAGAACTTTAGCGGTGGCCAGCGCCAGCGCCTGACTATTGCGCGTGCCCTGGTGGGCTCGCCACAGATCCTGATTATGGACGACTCCGCCTCGGCGCTCGATTTTAAGACCGATGCGGCGCTTCGTCACGCCATTCGCGAGCGCAGCATGCGCGGCGCTGCCGAGGGCGGTCTGCCGCTGACTACGGTCATTGTGAGCCAGCGCGTTTCGACCGTGCGCGACGCCGACATGATCTGCGTGCTCGACCACGGCTCGGTCGCGGGCCTGGGCACGCACGATGAGCTCTACGCGACCTGCCAGCTCTATCGCGAGATTTGCCAGTCGCAGCTGCGCCGCGAGGAGCTCGAGGGCCAGCAGGGGAGCGCGACGTCCACGTCCACCCCAGGCGCCGCGTGCGCCCTGGCATCCACTTGCGCAAAGGAGGGCTGCTAAATGAATCCGTACACTTCCTCCGGTTCGGTCGCCACGATGACGGCCAACGTGTCCGGCAACGATAACCTCAACGACCTGGGTGACGGTCCGCGCCAGCCCGGCGACCCCGAGCGCTATCCCGCCGGTGCGGTGACTCGCCGCCTGCTGGGCTATGTTCGTCCGCACCGCGTCTCGTTTGCGGCGTCGTTTGTGAGTGCCGCCGTCTCGGTGATCCTGCAGCTCTACACGCCCATCCTCATTGGCGAGGGCATCGACCTGATCGTTGCCGCGGGCCAGGTGGACTTCGATGCGCTGCTGCCGCTCGTTACCAAACTCGCGCTCGTCGTGGTGGGAGCAGCGTCCTTCCAGTGGCTGCAGGGCTATTGCGTCAACCGCCTGTCCTACGAGACGGTGCGTGACATGCGCGTGGAGGCGAGCGACAAGCTCAGCCGTATGCCGCTCAGCTTTATCGACAGCCATGCCCACGGCGACCTTATGAGCCGCGTGGTCAATGACGTCGACCAGGTGGGCGACGGTCTGCTGCAGGGCTTCACGCAGCTCTTCACCGGCGTTATCACCATCGTGGGCACGCTCGCGTTTATGCTCTCCATTAACCTGGCCATGACGCTCGTGGTGGTGCTCGTCACGCCGCTTTCCATTTTTGCAGCCGGCGCCATCGCCAAGCTTTCCAACAAGAGCTTTACGGCACAGCAGCGCATCCAGGGCCAACTTGGTGGTCATATCGAGGAGTACGTAGGCGAGCAAAAGCTTGTCGACGCCTTTGCCTACGGCACGCACGCTCAGCAGCGCTTCGACGCCCTCAATGCCGAACTCTATACGGCAGGGGAGCGCGCGCAGTTTATGGGCTCGCTTTCCAACCCCGGTACGCGCTTTATCAATAACATCATCTACGCCGTGGTTGCCGTCATCGGCTGCGTGGGCGTGATCACGGGCGTGCCCGCGGCGCTCACGGTGGGCGGCGTGCAGATCTTCCTGTCCTATGCCAACCAGTACACCAAGCCGTTCAATGAGGTCACCAACGTCATCACGCAGATCCAGACCGCGTACGCCTCGGCGCGCCGCATGTTTGCGCTGCTCGATGCGCGCGAGCAGGAGCCCGACGCGTCGGACGCCGTAGAGCTCGCCGCCCCGAAGGGCGAGGTCGCCTTTGAGCATGTGGACTTTAGCTACGTGCCCGACCGCAAACTGCTGCAGGATATCTGCATCGATGCCAAGCCCGGCATGCGCTTTGCCCTGGTCGGTCCTACGGGCTGTGGCAAGACGACGCTCATCAACCTGCTGCTGCGTTTTTACGATATCGATGCTGGGCGCATTGTGGTGGACGGGCGCTCGTCGCGTGACTACACGCGCTCGAGCCTGCGCCGTGCCTTTGGCATGGTGCTGCAGGACACCTGGCTGTTCGAGGGCACGGTGGCGGAGAATATCGCTTACGGTTGCCCCGATGCCACGCGTGAGCAGATTATCGAGGCCGCCAAGCGCGCGCACGCGCACAAGTTTATCGTGCAGCTGCCAGGCGGCTACGATACGCTCATCGGCGAGGACGGCGGCACGTTTAGCCAAGGTCAAAAACAGCTGCTGTGCATCGCGCGCGTCATGCTCACCGATCCGGCGATTCTGCTGCTGGACGAGGCGACGTCGAGCATCGATACGCGTACCGAGCTGCAGGTACAGGCGGCATTCGACGAGCTCATGGCCGGTCGCACAAGCTTTGTCGTGGCGCACCGCCTGTCGACGATCCGCAACGCCGACTGCATTCTGGTCATGCGCGACGGCCAGATTATCGAGCGCGGCACGCACGACGAGCTGCTGGCGGCAGACGGCTTCTATGCCGAGCTCTACCGCAGCCAGTTTGCCCAGTAAGCACGGTCGTGGGGCAAATTAATCAATCGACAGAAGGTGGTTTACATCTGTCACGTTAGTACTAAGATATTCATCTAATAAATTGCATTAGTGGCTTTAGTTTTGGGGGAAACGAGGCAACGTGACTATGACGTGCTCTTTGGTGGTTAACAGCAAGAGCGGTAATACCAGGATGGTTTCGGGTGCGATCAAGCGCGCTCTGCAGGCTGCGGGCGTTGAGTTTGTCCATGCCGCGGCGTTGAGTGACGATGCGGATGCAGATCAGGTTGCGCTCGAGGCGCAGGGGGCCTGCGCGGCCGACATGGTGCTCGTCGGTTTTTGGTGCGACAAGGGCGCGTGCACGCCTTCGGTCGCGGCGTTGCTCTCCGCCTTGCACGGCAAGCGCGTGTTCCTGTTTGGCACCTGCGGCTTTGGCGCCGACCAGAGCTATTACCAGCAGATTATCGACCGCGTAGCTTCCAATTTGGCTGGGGATGCCGAGCTTGCGGGCTGGGCGATGTGCCAGGGTAAGATGGGCCCTGCGGTCAAGCAGCGCTACGAGGCCATGCTCGAGCAAGATCCCGACAACGCCCGCTTTAAGATGCTGCTCGACAACTGGGTTGCCGCGAAGGATCATCCCACCAAGGAAGATATGGATAACATGGCGGCGGCGGCCAAGAAGGCCGTGCTGGGCGAGTAACTTCGTCGTTCGCGGTCCTTCGTGCAAAACAATACAAATGTGAAAGCCTCGAAATTCTCGAGGCTTTTTTCTTGACACTCGTGGGCGCAACTGTGGCAAGCGTTTGGGGGTGACACTTTCCATCACCCCGATGACGAGACCGTCCTGGACGACACGCTCTCATGCGTTCGCTGGATGTATTCAGAGTGGGACGGGCTTTCCGGATGGATGGGGATTCGGAAAGTGCGTCCCAGAATTTGCCTTTGGAGTGGGATGCAGTTTCCGGTTGAGGGCTCTGGCGGAAAATGCGACCCGGAATTTGCGATCAGAGTGGGATGCGCTTTCCCAACAGGCTCTCAAGCGGAAACTGCGTCCCATTCCGAAGGCAGATTCCGGGACACACTTTCCGAATACAAAGAAGGCCACTTAATGTGGCCTTCAACTTATATATGTTCAGCGGATGCCCCCATGACAAGCCGTGCTCCAACAACAAGGCGTCTGTCCGGGCGGAGGCATATAAGGTTCATCGCGAGTTCCGCACGCAAAGGGGGCCACTTAATGTGGCCCCCGTCTTGCGCAGGACTGTTTGAGCAGCAGACCTTTCCCGCGCCTCCGCCTGCCGCCGATTCGGGCCCCCGACCCTGTTACTTGATCTTCGTCGTGCCCGGCGCCAGGTTGGGGTCGGTCTCGTTGGCCTCGGTCTGGAAGTGCTCCGTATAGACGTTCTTGCCGTCGCGGAACATCTCGTAGTACTGCATCTTGGCGTAATCCTCGCGCGCCTTGGTGGCGGCTGCGGCAGCGGCGTCGTCACCGGTGACGTTGGAGGAGAGCGCCCAGCGCAGGCTGGCGTCCTCGTAGCCCACGGAGTTGATGGCGGGCAGCGACTCGCGCAGCGTCATATGCGCCTTCTGGTAGTCGGTCAGCGGTGCGCCGATCAGCTGCATGAGCTGGGTGGACAGGTAGTTGGTGGACAGGTCGTCGGTCTCACTCGTCTGGTCGCAACCGGCAACGTCGTAGTTAGCCCAGATGATGTAGTCGGTCTGCCACAAGCGCTCCTGATGCGTGGCGTCGTCCTCGCCGGTAAACCACTTGTCATTGAACTTGGACGGGAAGAACGGCTGATGGTCACCCCAGAACACCACGACCACCTTGCGGTCGAGTTTGCTCAGGGCGTTGAGGAAGTAACGCAGCGCCTGGTCGGACTGCTCGATGCACGAGACATACTCGTCGACATCGGAGAGCGTGCCGTCCTCGACGGTCTTGGCGTCCAGGTCGGTCGTGTCGATGTTGAGATGCATCTGCTTGTCGACCGGCAGCAGACCCGTGTCGTAGCCCGAGTGGTTCTGCATGGTCACGTCGAAGATGAACTGCGGGTCGGCGTTCTGGTCGAGCAGCTCAAGAATCTTGTCGTAGGTAGCCTGGTCGGTCACCATGCCGCGCAGGGTGTCGGCTCCCTGGAAGTCGTTGATGGACAGGAACTGGTCAAAGCCAAAGTCCTTGTAGACGTTCTCGCGGTTCCAGTTGGTTGCGTGGTTGGGGTGCATGGCCGTGGTGGAATATCCGAGCGACTTGAACTGCTCTGCCAGATTCCCAGTCGTTTCCATGTTGTAGATGGTGTAGGGGTACACGCCCGAGCCCAGGTTGGCCATGGAGTTGCCGGTCATAAACTCAAACTCGGTATTGGCGGTACCGCCGCCGTAGGCGCTCACGTAGAGCTTGCCGCGGCTGAGGCAGTTGGACAGGCTCTTAAAGTACTGCGGGCCCTCGTAGCCGGCGCGCATGTTCTGGTAGATGGATAAGTCCGAGAAGGTCTCGTTCATGATGGCGATGACCGTGGGCTTCTCGCTGTCGAATTGCTCCTTTGCGGCGCTGCGCTCGTCACTCTTGGCCGCATCGGACTTGTCGTAGGCCTTGGCGTACTTTTTGAGCGTGGCCTTGGCATCGTCAACGGAGTAGTCGGCGGGTTTGGGCGGCTTGATGGACTGTGCTGCACTAATAAAGGCAGGCAGATAGCCCTCGCGCCAGTAGCTCTCGAGCGGGCGCCAGGTGTAGACGGTGATGCCGAGGGTGTTGTAGTAGTCGATGAGCGTGACGTGTGCGGTCACGCCGCCCAGGCACAGCACGGCGACAAGCAGGTTGGTGAGCAACATGCGCTTGGCGTTGGCGGCACCCTTCTGACGGTGCGGCGCTACCAAGCCGGCGTACTCGCATAGCAGCATGGCGATGGCGGTAAAGCCCATGGACAGCACGCAGAACAGCGAGATCGAGAAGGTGTAGCCGTTGCCGGCGACCGCGGCGGCGGTGGAGATGGCCGAAAGGTCGCCCGGCTGGATGGGCATGGATTTAAACGTGATGACGAAGAACTCGGCAATGCCCAGGACAAAGAGGGCAAAGGCCAGGACCGCGGGAGCTGCGCCGTGGCGCTGGAATAGGAAAAACAAGCCGGTCATGAGCACGGTGATGATGGCCCACTCGAGCAGGATGCACAGGGGGTAGACCCAGGTAAAGTCGTGGTTGGACGAGACCTCCATGCCAAGCAGCGCAAAGACGCCGGCGAGCAGCAGGCATAAGACGGCGGCGACGAGCGGGCGGCCCACAAAGGCGCCGCGCAAACGAGCGAGCTTGCCGGTGGGGGCGGGGGCATCGGTAGCAGCGAACGCAAAGACGCGCGGTGCGATGCGGTCGCGTGCGATGCTGGCCCAAGCGCAGCCGGTGAGGATGGCGTTGGTCAGGATGAGCATCACAAAGGCGAGCGGCTCGTTTTGGGCGACGAGGCCAATGGCGCCCCAAATGGTCAAAAAGAGCTGGAACAGGCCGAAGGCGACGCTCCACCCAAGAGCGCTTTTGGCAACGGTGCCCGACTTTGCGCAAATGGCCTTGGCCTCGCGCGAAACAAGGTAGACGGTCGCCGCAAGACCGACGAGCGAGATGGCGGCAGCGAACATGCTGAGACTCCTCACAAACTAAAACCTACGAAAGCGGGGATTTACCCGATTGTTACCAAGATATGCGCAGCATTTGACGGCCGCGTACAACAACCAGCCATAATAACGCGCGCGTATGGCAGTGTGGCGCAATGTAGTGGCGACCTGCGCGATAATGGACGGGAATTACACGGAAACGTAAAGGCTTCTTAAAGAAATGGCAGGGATGGGTTATGGACGAGCGGGTGTGTACGACGGCTGCGGATGCGTGCGGCTATCCGGTCGAGACCACGGGCAATGCTGTATTGGACATCTTGGAGCACCGTTCCTCTACGCGTGCCTTTGCGCGCGATGACGACGGTCGCCCCGTGGCGGTGACCGACGAACAGCGGGCGGCGATCTTGCATGCGGCGAGTCGCGCGCCGTCGGCGGGCGCCATGATGATGTATTCCATCGTAAGCATTCGTGAGCAGGCTACGCTCGATCGTCTTGCCGACCTGTGCGACCACCAGCCCATGATCGCCAAGGCGCCCTGGGCACTTATATTTGTGGTCGACTATGCCAAGTGGATCGATCTGTTTGAGCACGTGGGCTGCTTTGAGCCCGAGTTTGTCGAGCGCACGGGCAAGGCGCCCCGCCGCGCGCCGGGTTTGGGCGACTTTGCCATCGCGGCGCAGGATGCCGTGATCGCCGCGCAAAACGCCGTGGTTGCCGCCGAGGCCCTGGGGCTGGGGAGCTGCTACATCGGTGATATCGTCGAGAATGCCGAGGAAGTCGCCGAGTTGCTGGACTTGCCTCCCTATACCATGCCGCTGTCGATGCTCATCATCGGCACGCCCTGCAAGGAGCGCCCGGCAATCGCGCATCCCGTGGTGAACCTGGTGCACGAGGAGCACTACTGCCGCGCCGATACCGCGACCATGGATGCGCAGGTGGCCGAGATGGATGCGATGTTCCGTCCGCATGCCCGCGAGGTGGGCGAGCGTGTGGTGGATATCTACACCCGCAAGCACACGAGTCCCTTTATGGCCGAGATGAGCCGCTCCATGGAATGGTGGTTCAAAAACTGGCTCGGCAAATGACGGATGTGACAAAGGAACGGCCCCTTTGTCGCATTCCATATCACCGCGGTGGCCTAAAGGCCGCATAAATGTTTATCTAGCTGGGAAAACGGTGCCATTAAAATATGGGCTGATTACCTATAATCCCGTCGAACGTTAAAATTGGGAGGAAACCGGCTTATGGAACAAAAGGCCAAGGAAGCAGCTTCGCACGCTGCGATTCCTGTGAGCATCTCGGCGATGCTCGTCACGCTGGGCGTGGTGTACGGCGATATCGGCACCAGCCCCATGTATGTAACCAAGGCGCTCGTTGCCGGCAACGGCGGCATAGGAAGCGTCACGCAGGAGTTCGTGCTCGGCGCGCTCTCCCTTGTCGTGTGGACGGTCACGCTGCTGACGACCGTCAAGTACGTGCTGATCTCGCTGCGCGCCGACAACCACGGCGAGGGCGGCATCTTTGCCCTGTACAGCCTGGTCAAGCGCTGCGGCAAGTGGCTCATCATCCCCGCCATGCTGGGCGGCGCGGCGCTCCTCGCCGACGGCATCCTGACGCCTGCCGTTACCGTCACCACGGCCATCGAGGGCCTGCGCACCATCCCGGCGGTCCATGCCGTGCTCGGTGACGACCAGGGTCGTGTCGTCGCCATCACGCTTGCCATCATCATCGCGCTCTTCTTGGTGCAGCGCATCGGCACGGCCAAGATCGGTCACGCCTTCGGCCCCATCATGACGCTGTGGTTTTTGTTCCTGGGCGGCACGGGCCTGTTCTTTGTCTGCCAGTATCCCGCGGTGCTGCTGTGCCTCAACCCGTTGCGTGGCATCGCTTTTCTGCTGAGCCCCAATAACCATGCGGGCATCATGATTTTGGGCAGCTGCTTCCTCGCTACCACCGGTGCCGAGGCGCTCTATTCCGACATGGGCCATGTGGGCCGCGGCAACATCTATGCCACCTGGCCGTTCGTTAAGTGCTGCCTGCTGCTGTCCTACATGGGCCAGGGCGCGTGGCTTATCAACAACGCCGGCAACCCGGAGCTCATGGGTATCGCCGACCTCAACCCCTTCTACCAGATGCTCGCCCCGGGTCTGCGCCCCTTTGCCGTCGGCCTTTCCACCGTCGCGGCCATCATCGCCTCGCAGGCGCTCATCACCGGCGCATTCTCGCTGGTGTCCGAGGCCAGCCGCCTGGACCTCATGCCGCATATGCAGGTCTTCTATCCTGCCGAGACCAAGGGCCAGCTCTACATCCCCATGGTCAACAACGTCATGCTCGTGGGCTGCGTCGTCGTGGTGCTGCTGTTCCAGAACTCGGCGCACATGGAGGCCGCGTACGGCCTGGCTATTACCCTGACCATGATGTGCACGACAATGCTGCTCTTCTTCTATCTGCACGTGGAGCGCAATCTCAAGGTCGCGCCGTGGATCTTTGCCGCCTTCTTCCTTATGCTCGAGGGCTTCTTCTTTGTGAGCTCGCTCACCAAGTTCTTCCACGGCGGCTATTTCACCATCCTTATGGCCGCACTCATTATGGGCATCATGGTGTGCTGGTACAACGGCACGGCGGTCGAGCGGCGTCAGTTTACGCTGCTGCCGCTGCGCAGCTATCTACCGCAGCTCAAGCGCCTGCGCGACGACGATCGCTACGAGCCTATGAGCGACAACATCGTGTACCTGACCAAGGACACCAACACCGACTATATCGACCGCGATATCGTCTACTCGATTCTGGACAAGCATCCCAAGCGCGCCCGCGCCTGGTGGTTCGTGAACGTCGAGACCATGGACGAGCCGCATACCTTTGCCTATTCGGTCGAGACGTTTGGCACCGACTATGTTTTCCGTGTGCATCTGTACCTGGGCTACAAGGTTAACCAGCGCGTGAACGCCTACCTGCGCCAGGTTGTTCAGGATCTGGCCGCCACGGGCGAGCTGCCGCCGCAGATGCACGACTACTCGGTTTACAAGGATCCGGGCAACATCGGCACGTTCAAGTTCGTCATGATCCGCAAGCTCCTGGCGCCCGAGAGTGACGTGGAGCCGAGCGAGCGCACGGCCATCACGCTCAAGTACATCATCCGCCGCTTTGCCGGTACGCCGGCGCGCTGGTATGGCCTGGAGAACTCCAACGTGAGCTTTGAGTATGTGCCGCTGTTCACCAAGTTCAAGGCTGTGAACAAGATGCAGCGCCTGGCCCCCAACGAGCGCCCGTAGTCGACGTCTGCTGTTTGTCTAGCGACCGCAGGCTGCAAAGGCTATACACTTGGAACCACCACAAGGAGGCCACCACCGCAAAGGTGCCAGTCCCCTTTGTGGTGGTTTTTGTTTTTGAGAGAGGGGCGGGGCGCTGATGGACGTCCGTGCGGACGGCGATATTGCCGAGAACTTTTGGTGGCGGCGTACAACGCTGACGCGTCGCAGCCCTCTGTATGACGCCTGCGTATCGGCGGGGCTGCTAGCCGCGGCGACGATTGTGGGCGCGCTGCTCGACCATCCGGGGCTCGCGCCGAGCATCATGATCGTCTATGTGTTTGCCGTGCAGCTGTGCGCTTTCTTTACCTGGAGCCGCCTGTACTGCCTGCTGAGCTCGGCTGCCGCCGTGGCGCTCTACAACTTCTTGTTTGTCGACCCGCGCTACGCGCTGTCGTTTATCGACCGCGTCTATCCCGGCATGTTCTTTATCATGTTTGCGGTCTCGCTCGTATCGAGCTCGATCGCGCTGGCCCTGCGCCGCGCCTTGGCGCAGGCTGCCGCCAGCGACCGTCGCACGCAGATGGTGCTCGAGACCAACCGCATGCTGCAGCGGTGTGGCGATCAGCAACAGATTGTGCACGCTATGGCAACGCAGCTGGCGCGTCTTTCGGACTGTCCGGTCGTGTGGTATAGCGCCGATGCCGATAACGATGACCTGCTGCCGCGCACGATGTACACGGCCGTGGGCGATGCCGCGCCGGTACACCAGCTGGTGCCGCAGATGCCGCCGCGGCTCTCGGCGTCCGCCTATGTGGGAACGCCGCTCGATGCCACCTATGGCGCCTCGGCGTTCTACGGCATATACCTGACCGTGCGCTCGGGCGACACCATGGTGCGCGCGGGCGATCCCGCCTCGGTGGTGGGGGTGTTCGCCATTGTCGCCGAGCCCGATGCGCTGACGCCCGAGGAGCGGACGCTTGCCGATGCCATCGTGAGCGAAGGCGAGCTGGCGCTCGATCGCGCCCGCGCCATGGAGGCTCGCGAGGAAGCGGCGGTGCTCGCCAAAAACGAACAGCTGCGTGCCAACTTGCTGCGCTCCATCTCGCACGACCTGCGTACGCCGCTCACCAGTATTTCGGGTAATGCCGACGTGTTGCTCGACCAGGGCTCGACCGGCACGGCCGTGCTTGACGACCAGACACGCCGCGGCATGCTCCTATCCATTCGCTCGGACGCGCAATGGCTCAACGCCACTGTCGAGAATCTGCTCGCCATCACCAAGCTCGAGGGTGGCGGTATGCGCCTGTCGACCACGCTCGAGCTCATGGACGATATCGTCGAGGAGGCGCTGCGCCACGTGAACCCGGCCGTGCGCGAGCACGATCTTAAGGTGGTGGCGTGCGATGAGCCGGCGCTCGTCAACGTCGACGCGCGCCTGATGGTGCAGCTGGTGGTCAATCTGGTGAACAACGCCATCGCCTATACGCCCGCGGGCTCGCATATCGTAATCTCGATTGGCGTCCATGATGGATGCGTGGCGTGCTCGGTTGCTGATGATGGCCCGGGCATTGCGCCCGAGGACCGCGAGCGGATCTTTGAGTCGTTCTACACCGCCAACCATGGCCTGGCCGACAGCTGCCGCAGTGTGGGCTTGGGGCTTTCGCTCTGCCGCTCCATTGCGCTGGCACATGGCGGTAGCATAGAGGTTACCGCGGCGGACCCGCACGGTTCGGTCTTTACGATTGAGCTTCCCGCCGCCGACGTTTCGTTTGATAAGGAGTAGCGCTGTGCCGAACTCTGCCGTGAAACCGCTCATCTTGGTCGTTGAGGACGATCCCGCCGTCCGCAACCTTATCGTCGCCGCGCTCGAGGCGCACGGTTTGCGCCATATGGCTGTGGAGACCGCCCACGCCGCCATCGCCGCCGCTTCGTCGCAGGCGCCGAGCATTGTGCTGCTCGATCTGGGCCTGCCCGATATGGACGGCGTCAAGGTGGTGGAGTCGGTGCGCGCGTGGTCGGGCATGCCGATCATCGTGGTTTCGGCGCGCAGCGAGGACGCGGACAAGATCCGAGCGCTCGATGCCGGCGCCGATGACTACCTGACTAAGCCGTTTTCGGTCGAGGAGCTGCTCGCGCGCATTCGCACCACGCTCAGGCGCCTTTCGTATGCGCAGGCGGGCGGTGTTGTCTCCGAGGGCTCGTTCGATACCGGCGAGTTGCATATCGATTTTGATGCCGGCATCGCCACGATGGATGGCGAGGAGCTGCATCTGACGCCGATCGAGTATAAGTTGCTCTGCTTGCTGGCGCACAACGCCGACAAGGTGCTGACGCACCAATTTATCCTGCACGAGATCTGGGGCACGGCGACCAAGAGCGACCTGGCGAGCCTGCGCGTCTTTATGGGTACGCTGCGCAAAAAGATCGAGTCCGATCCCGCGCATCCGCGCTATATCCAAACGCACGTGGGCATCGGTTACCGACTGGTCACCCAAGGCTAGATCGCCAACCACCATTCCAATATGAGTTGCGGTGAAATAGTTCCTGTTTGGGCCTTTACCAGGCATTTTTAGGGACTATTCCACCGCAACTTTGTTTATTTGCCCTTGGGCTTACTGGCGTAGAACTTCTTCTTTTTGGGCTTGCCTGAGCAGGCGGGCTTGTCGTCGCCGTGCGGTCCTCGGACGCCGGCCTGCGCGTGCGCGGGCGCCGTTGCGCGAGGCTTGCGGGCTCCGGGGTTGCGCAGTTCCTCGACGCGCTCAGCAATTTTCTCGGCGCTAAAGCCGACCTCGGCCATGGCGTCCTCGATGGGCAGGCGGCGCACGATATAGCAGTGGTGCACCTTCTGGTTGCGCGCGAAGTCCTCGGGGATGGTCTGCGCTGTAATGTCCTCCAGCACCACGCCCGCGCGGGCGAGCTTGCGCGTTTCGGGGCGGAAGCCGCGCAGGTTGCAGCTAAAGATGGCATGGCCGCCCTGCGCGAGCAGGCGCGATACGCCGGCCAAAAGCTCAATATGGTCGCGCTGGACATCCCAGGTGCGGCGGCCCATCTTGGACGAGTTCGAGAACGTGGGCGGGTCGACAAAGATCAGGTCCCAGCGGTTGCGCGTCTGGCGCTGGTCACGAATCCAGGCGAGCACGTCATCGCGCACAAAGTGATGCTGCGGCCCCACAAAGCCGTTCTGACGCATATTGCGCTCGGCCCAGTCCAAGTAGGTGTTGGAAAGGTCGACCGTCACGGTCTCCTCGACACCGCCATCGGCCGCGTAGCAGGTGGCGGTGCCGGTGTAGGCAAACAGGTTGAGGAAGCGGCGCGCCTGCTTGGCGTGCTCACGCACTAGGTTGCGGGTGACGCGGTGATCCAAGAAGATGCCCACATCCAGATAGTCGTCAAAGTTGACGGCAAAGGTGAGCCCGCCCTCCTCGATGAGCGGCAGGCGACGGCGCGCGATATTGGCACGCTCGCCCGAGCCGCCCTTACCGGCGCCTTGCTTGCCGTACTGCGAGCCGCCGCGCGAACGCATGCGGGCCTTGGCGTGCACATGCTCGGCTGGGACATCCAGGATGCGCGGCGCGATGGCCAGAATGTCGAGCATGCGGGCCTGGGCCAGTGCGGGGTCGATGGTCTTGGGCGCGGCGTATTCGGCGATGACGAGCCAGCGGCCCGGAGTCTGCGGGCAACCCTCGTACAGGTCGATAGCGGCGGAGTAGTCGGGCAGGTCGGCATCGTAGACGCGGTAGCAGCTCACGCCCTCGCGCTTGGCCCACTTGCGACGCAGGCGGGCGTTCTTGCGCAGGCGGTTGGCGAACTGCCCGGACTCGGGGATGAGCACGGGCAGCGGCTTGCCGTCGCCCAGGTCGAGCGTGGCGGCGGGCTCGGGCATGGCGGAAGCGGTGGCTTCGTCGTTGACTTCGTTGGCATCCGCAACTTCGGTCTCGGCATCCGCGCTGGTCGCAGCCTCAAATGTCGCGGCGACATGATCGAGCGAGGGCCAAACCTCAATAGTCGCCTCTTCGTTGTTGGGCATGACGGCAATGGAGCGCGCGGGCTCGGCATGGAGCGCGCGGGCCATAAGGCCATCGCGGGTGAGCGCGGCGACCGGCGCCGAGGCAAGCTCGGGCGCGCGGCGCAGCTCGCCGACCAGCGTCATGGCGTCGTGCATGAGCGAAAGCGGCGTCTCGGTGGTGTCCGCGACCACGGCGGCGCCGGCGACAGCGCCCGCATGGTCCAGCACGGTGGCGGGCTTGGCGGCGCAAAAAACGACAAAGCGCTTGTAGCCGGCACACTTGACCATGCGCTCGGCGGTCTTGCGGGCGGCGGGGTCGATATCTACGGCAACGATGCGCGCCTGGCGCTCGCGCGCTGCCGCCTCGCGCTCGCGTGCCTCGGCGAGCAGCTGCTCCCACAGAGTGGCGTCGTGCAGCTGCCAGCCCTCAAAGCCCCAGTGCTCGCGGGCGGCGCCCGGAGCGCGGTCGGTTAGGATATTCACGGCCTCTAGCAGCAGGCCGCCGCCGGCGCACGAGGCGTCGACCAGCGTGGGCAGGGCTTCGTTCTCGTAATCGTCGGCCGTTAGCTCGCGCTCGCACAGTGCAGTCCAGCCGACCTGCGCCAGCACCAGGGCGGCGTAGTCGGGGCGCAGCACGTGTGTGCCCTCGCCGGCGCGGGTCGCGGCGGACGGCAGGCGCTTGAACAGCGGGTCGCCCGAAAGGTCCAGGCTGATGCTCGCGCGGCGCTGACGCAGCGAAAGCAGTAGGTGAACATCGGGGTCGGCGGCATCGACATCGGCGCGACGTCCCGTGGTCTCGGCCAGGCGGTCGCACAATGCGTCCTTGGCGCGCAGGGCCGAGAAGCGTGTGTTGCGCAGCTGCTCGGTCACGCCGCGGGCGGTAATGGCGATGGTGGCGCCGGGGCGGATGATGGTCTCCCAGGCGATGTCGTAAACGCTGTCGTACAACTCATCGGCATCCTGTGCCCCAAAGCGCCCGAGCACCACAAACACGCGGCTGGCCAGGCGCGACCACAGGCAGGCGCGGTAGCCTTCTTCGAGCTCGCCCTCAAATGTAGCGCGGCCCTTCAGGCGGCGGACATGCGAAAGCCCGAGGCGTTTAAGCTCATCGGCGAGTGCGGACTCAAAGCCCTCGGGGCAGCTTGCGTAAAATTCCATGGGTGACCTCTCTGGTTGCGTCGCTCCATTATATGATGGATGCTTCGTTTGCCCTTATCCTCGAAAGGAACCCATATGATTGATGCGTGTCCCGAACCCGCTGTGCTCTTTTTTGACGTGGACGGCACGCTGACGTCGTTCGATCCCGACGATATGACCGATAAGGACTTCAATGCAATCCATCCGTCGAAGGCCGTTGTCGATGCATTTGGTCGCCTGCGCAATGCGGGTCACCAGGCATTTATCTGCACGGGTCGCCCCTTGTGGCTGATTGCCGATGGCCTGCGCGCGCTGAACCCGGCGGGTATCGTTGCCATGGCGGGGGCCACGCTCGAGGTCGAGGGCCGCGTGGCACACGAGGACTGCGTTGACGAGGACATTGTTGAGGAGCTCGCGCGTCGCATTACTGTGGCGGGCGGCGAGGCATTGTTCGAGACGAACGGTGCCACCTATTCACTTGAGCCAGTTGGTGTCGAACAGTCATTTCTGCTAGGCGCCGGCGTGGTGCATGGCACCGATCAGATGCGCATCGATGGCCGCTTGCGCGTAGGCAAGGTGTGCATTAACGCGTACGACCTGGCTCGCGTAGCCAACGATGACGGCTTTATCGAGCGCGAGTTTGAGCTGTGCAACACCGGTGGTCAGAATCGCGAGCTGAGCCCCAAGGGCATCGACAAGGGCGTGGGCGTGGCGCGAGCGCTGGAATACCTGGGTCGCACCGGCAACGCGCGCACCTTTGGCTTTGGCGATTCCGGCAACGATCTGGGTATGCTCGCCGCCGTCGAGACGGCTGTAGCCATGGGCAACGCCATGCCCGAGGTCAAGGCAGTCGCCGACTACGTGACCGACGATGTCGCACACGATGGCACCGTCACAGCGATGCAACATTTCGGCCTCATCTAATGAATCTCGCCTTCTGACGTTTGCTCAAACTGCGACTCTTTGCTTTTGCATGCTCAATCGATTTATCAATCCAAATACTGAGGTGTTTATACCGTTCGCCGAGAAGATAAAAAACCGCAGTTCACGCCTTGATAAACGTAGGTAAAGTGTTTAGCAGTTTACCGGCCGTGTGCAAGCGAAAGGAATCAGGCAGATGGCAATCAAGGTGTTCGCTGACGGTGCAAACCTCGAGGGCATGCTCGACATGTACGAGAACGGCAACGTTCAGGGTTTCACGACCAACCCGTCCCTTATGAAGAAGGGCGGCGTGACGGATTACCGCGCGTTTGCCAAGGAGGTCCTGACCCACATCACCGATGTGTCCGTCTCGTTTGAGGTCTTTGCCGACGACGTCGAGACCATGGAGGTCGAGGCCCGCGAGATCGCTACCTGGGCCGAGAACGTCTACGTCAAGATTCCGTGCGTGACCACCAAGGGCGAGTCCACGGCCGAGCTGGTGCGCAAGCTTTCCACCGACGGCATCAAGGTCAACGTCACCACCATCTTTACGCCCGCGCAGGTCGACGAGATGGTCGAGGCCGTTGACGCCGAAACGCCGTCCATCATCTCGCTTTTTGCCGGCCGTATCGCCGATACCGGTGTCGACCCCATTCCGTTTATGACGGAGTCGGTCAAGAAGGCCGCCGCCAAGCCCAGCTGCGAGGTCCTGTGGGCATCCACGCGCGAGCTCATCAACATTTACCAGGCGCAGGCCTGCGGTTGCCAGATCATCACGGTGCCCAACGGCATCCTGGCCAAGCGCAAGAACATCGGTCGCGATCCGTACGAGGTCTCGCTCGATACCGTGCGTGGCTTTGCCAAGGATATCGCCGCTTTGGGCTTCCATATCTTGCCGTAACGCGAACACTGGCTGCGCCGCGGGTTGTTCGCCCCGGCCTTTCCTTTCCCTATCGCTCACGCGCTTCGCGAGGGCCGCGCTAGGCAAAGGAAAGGCCGGGGCTGCCGACACGAGCTTGCCGGTAGGTTGGTGATAGGCTTCCATGTCCTGCCGTGGACAAAGGTACCCCCGCCTGCGCCGTGCAAAATTGAGAGTATTCAGCAAGGTAAAGGCTTTTACCAGCTGGGTGAAGCATGGAACAGCCCCCGTTTTGGCTCTGATGACGCTAAAACGGGGGCTGTTTCTTGCTTTTTCGTCTCTGAGGGGCATCCGGAACGGTGGAATTTGCAGAATACTCGCGATTTTGCACGTCGCGAGAGGGGGGACCCTTGCTTTGGCGGTTTACTTCCCCTGCACCATGGTGAGGGAGATTTTCTTGCGGTTGCGATCGACCTTTTCGACCCACACCTTGACCGTGTCGCCGACGCGCACCACGTCGCTCGGGTGCTTGACGAAGCGGTTGGCGAGCTTGGAGATGTGCACGAGGCCGTCCTGGTGCACGCCCACGTCGACGAAGGCGCCAAAGTCGACGACGTTGCGCACCGTGCCCTTGAGCTCCATGCCGGGCTCCAGGTCGTCGATGGAAAGTGCCGAGCGGCTAAAGACCACCTCGGGTGCGTCGTCGCGCGGGTCGCGGCCGGGCTTTTTGAGCTCGTTGACGATGTCGATAAGCGTCAGGGTGCCGCAGTCCAGGTCGCTTGCTAGCGTCGAGATGCTGCCCAGACGGCGCTCGATGTCGGGCACGCCACCGCGGCTGAGCTCGCTTGCTTTAACGCCTGCGCGCTCTAGGACGGCCGTGGCCACCTCGTAGCTCTCGGGGTGGACGCTCGTCGCGTCGAGCGGGTTCTTGCCGCCGCTAATGCGCAGGAAGCCCGCGGCGTTGAGATATGCCTTGGGGCCCAGCTTGGGGACCTTCTTGAGCTGGCGGCGATCGGTGAAGGCGCCGTTTTCCTCGCGGAAAGCCACGATGTTCTTGGCCACGCTCGGCGTGATGCCCGAAACGTATCCCAGCAGGCTTGCGCTCGCGGTGTTTACGTCGACGCCCACGCGGTTGACGACGTCCTCCACCACGTGGCCCAGGGTGCGCGAAAGTTCGGCCTGGTCAAGATCGTGCTGGTACTGGCCCACGCCGATGGACTGGGGCGGAATCTTGACGAGCTCTGCCAACGGGTCCTGCAGGCGGCGGCCCAGGCTCATGGCGCCACGAACGGTGACGTCCAGATCGGGATGCTCCTGGCTGGCGAGCTCGGAGGCGGAGTACACCGATGCGCCGGCCTCGTTGACGATGGTGTAGCGAAGGCTGGGCGCCTGCTCGGCAATAAACTCCGAGACGACTTCCTCAGTCTCGCGGCTGGCGGTGCCGTTGCCGATGACGATGGTGTTGACGCTGTCCTTCTTGACGAGGCGGGCGAGCTCGCGCTTGGTGCCGGCGACGTCGTGGCGCGGCTTGGTGGGGTAGACCACGCCGTGGTCGAGTAGCTTGCCGGTCTCGTCCATGACGGCGACCTTGCAGCCGGTGCGGTAGCCCGGATCGAGTGCGAGCACGCGGGCACCACGCACGGGGCGCGCCGAGAGCAAGCCCTCGAGATTCTTGGCAAAGACGTTGATGGCCTCGGTCTGGGCGCGAACGGTGAGTTTGGCGCGGGCCTCGCGCTCCAGCGAGGGAGCCATGAGGCGTTTGTAGCCGTCGGCGATGGCGGCATCGAAGATGGGAGCAAACACGCCCTGGCGTCGGGGCCAACGGCTGCCGAGGCGCACCGTGGCGGCAGCGCCGTCGACGTTCACGCGCACGCGGAGCTTGCCCTCGCGCTCACCGCGGTCGATAGCCAGCACGCGGTGGTTGGGTATACGGCGCAGCGGCTCATCATAGCTGTAGTACGGCTCGTAGGGGGTCTTCTCGGCGGGGTCGGTGGCCTCGACGACGATGTCGGCGGTGTTTTGCGTAAAGGTGCGCAGGTCGGCGACGTTCTCCGGGTCCTCGGCTACCGTCTCGGCCACGATGTCGGCGGCGCCGGCGAGCGCCTTCTCGGGCGTGTCGAAGCCGGCCTCCTCGTTGACGTAGTCCGCGGCGGCGTCGAGCGCGCTGCCCTTGGCCGAAGCCTGCATGATGATCATATTGGCGAGCGGCTCGAGTCCCGCCTCGCGGGCCTTCTGTGCTCGGGTCATGCGCTTTTTGCGGTAGGGTTTGTAGAGGTCCTCGACGCGCTGGAGCTGCGTGGCCTCGCGAATCTGCTGCTCAAGCTCGGGCGTGAGCTTGCCCTGCGCGTCGATGAGCAGGATGACGTCCTCTTTGCGCTGCTCAAGATTGCGCAGGTAGGACAGGCGCTCGTCGAGCGCGCGCAGGGCGACGTCATCCATGCCGCCGGTGGCCTCTTTACGGTAGCGCGAGATAAAGGGGATGGTGTTGCCCTCGTCGATGAGCTTGACGGCTGCCTCGACGTTGGCGGCCTTAAGGTTGAGCTCGCGCGCGAGCTGGGCGATAAGATCCATGGGACTCCTTGCGTTTAAGGTGCGTTTGCAGCACAGAGCTACCAAGGATACCACCCGTCCCAAAAGACTGTTTTGGGGCCGCGCCATGAAAGCGGCCTATCTACTACGTTTGAACCGTGTGGGTCGACCATCCCCCGGTTTTCCGAAAAGTGGCAAGCCGTTTACCTGCGGTTTTTATTCCGCGAAATTTGGCATGGTTGAGGGCGATCGGTTAAACGTAGTAGATAGGCCGCTTTCGTGGCGAACGAATCAAGCTGAGGTGCAAAAAGGCCCCCATCTCAGAAAAATCGTCAGCGAAGTAGCAAAAAGCCCCGCGGGCAGGAGGCTGCTCGCGGGGCAAAGAAGAGGGGCTTATTTGTGGCGGACCGAGGGGCTCGGCATGGGGTTTCTGTCGCGGCCGCTCTTAAGGCGTTACAGCTCGACGAGCTGGCCGGTCTCGGCGGCCTCCTTGACGGCGTTGAGAAGCGTGAGCGTCTTGACGTTGTCGGCCGGCGTCACGACGGGCTCGACCTCGCGGCGGACGACCTTCACAAAGTGCTTGAGCTGCATCTTGTGGGGAAGCGCCGGGTCGACGGCCGGAATCTCCATCTGCAGCGGCTTGTGCCAGTTAGAGGCGCCGTCGTAGGAGAACTGGTGCAGGCGGGGCAGCGACAGGGCGCCCAAGGTTCCGCCGATAAAGTAGGCGTCAGCGTCGAAGGGGCGGTACTGCGGATCCTCGCGAGCGGTTGCCTCCCAGTTCCAGGGGCTGGCGGTGGCGTCGGAGATGGTCATGCTCGCGAGCGCGCCATCGGCAAAGCGGACGTTGACCACGGCGGAGTCCTCGGTCTCAAAACCGCGGGCGGCGCTGGACTGCATGCCCTGGACGGCAACGGGCTCGCCCAACAGGTAGCGGAGCAGGTCGACGTCGTGCACCAGGTTGACCAGGATCGGGCCAGCACCCTTCTTGCGGCGCCACTCGACATCGAAGTACTCGTCGTTCTTATAGATCATGTAGTGGAAGCTCGACACGGTGAGCTTGCCCAGCTCGCCGGACTCGATGATCTCCTTGGCCTTGTTGACGAAGGGGTTGTGGCGACGGTGCTGACCCACGAGCACGGGCACACCGGCGGTCTCGGCCTCGGCGGCGAAGGCCTGGGCATCCTCAAGATCGTTGGAGATCGGCTTTTCGACCAGCGGCACGATGTTGCGCTTGATGGCCTCGCGAGCAACGCCCAGGTGCAGGTCGTTGGGGGTGGCGATGATGACGGCCTCGGGCTTGACCTCGTCCATCATCTGGGCGGGATCGGTAAAGAACGGCACGCCGGCGGCCTCGGCCGTGGCGCGGGCGCCCTCAAAGGCGTCGGCGATGGCGACGAGCTCGGCCTCGGGCTCCTCGGTGACAAAGCGGATGTGGTTGCGGCCCATGGCGCCGGCGCCGATGACGGCAATGCGGACGGGGTTGAGCTCAGACATTTCGACTCCTTAATGCTGGTGGCTGGCGAATGTGGCAAAGGGACTGTCCCTTTGCCACATTGGTATAACTAGGCGGACTTCTTCTTGCTGTCGGAGACCATCATGTAGACGGTGAGCACGACGGCGATGGCGGCGATCACGATGGCGCCGTAGAAGGACTGCTGGTAGGCAGCGCTGCCGGCCTCGGCGTGATACAGCACGGCGGTGATGGGCTGGCTGATCCAGGTAGAAGCGGCATAGCCCAAGAACATGATGCCGTAGTTGACACCGATGTTGCTGGTGCCAAAGGCGCCACCGGTAAGCGGCGGGTAGATGACGAGCAGGGCG
This sequence comes from Collinsella sp. AF15-51, assembly GCF_003462845.1. Classification (NCBI taxonomy): domain Bacteria; kingdom Bacillati; phylum Actinomycetota; class Coriobacteriia; order Coriobacteriales; family Coriobacteriaceae; genus Collinsella; species Collinsella sp. AF15-51. The sequence continues at coordinate 22,251 of NZ_QRYG01000010.1, forward strand.
CCAAAGCTAAAGCCGAGCAGGGCGAGCGCCACAAAGAACATGCTCTGCGTAAAGCTCATCGACATGATGACGAGTGCGACGATGGTGACGACAAGGCTGATGAGCAGCGACTTGTAGGCGCCGAGCTTGTCGATGATCTGACCAAAGGACAGACGGCCGACCAGGTTGGCGCAGGTGTTGACGGAGACCACCACGCCACCGAGGGCGACGGCCGCGGCGCTCGTGGGGTCGGCGAAGAGCTGGACGGCGGCGATGGAGGCAACCTTGCCCACGAGCAGGGTGCCCGCGGTGGCGGCAAAGGCGAAGGTGACGATGAGGACCCAGAAGCGCGGGGTCTTGACCATCTCGCCTGGGGTGAGGTCGCCGAAGGTGCCGGCGTGCGCACCGCCCTTGGGGGCCTCGAAGCCCTCGGGCAGCCAGCCGGCCTCGGGGGCCTTCAGGAACAGGGCGGAGGCGGCGATCGTCACAAAGAAGATGACGCCGAGTGCCTTGAGGGCGCCAAAGATGCCCAGACTCGGGATGAGCAGCGAGGCGAGCACCGGGGACAGCACAGCGGGGCCGGCGGTCGAAGCGGCCAGGGTGATGCCGGAGGCGAGGCCCTTTTTGTCGATGAACCACTTTTGGCCGGTGGTGAGCGCGGGGTTGTAGCCCAGGCCGTTGCCGATGGCGGCGACGAGCGAGAACCACAGGTAGAACTGCCACGGCTCGGTGACGGTGCCGGACATGAACCAGCCCACGCCGTAGCACACGGCGGCAGCGATCACGACGTTGCGCGGGCCGATCTTATCGGAGATGCGGCCGGCGAAGATGCCCGTCACGGCCATGATGGTCTGGAAGACCGGGAAAGCCCAGGTAAGTGCGCTGGACCACTCGGGGTAGACGGCAAGCAGGTTCTTGCTCACGACGGAATACAGCGCGATGGAGCTGATGAAGAACATGGTGACGCACGCGGCGGAAAGCACGACGGCGCGACCCTTGTTGGAGTTGGTGGAAGCCATTGGACTCTTTCTAATCGATGCTGGGGAGGGGCGGGCGTCACCGCGAGCCTCCCTGTCGGGCTGGTTTACTGGTCAGTCGGCTTTGCGACGCCGGACTCGTCGGACCAAAGCTCGACACCCTTGTTCTTAAGGTAGTTGTCGGCGTATGCGCGACGGCCGCCGGGCTTAGCGGTGAGGTCGCCCATCATATTGGAGAAACCGCCATCGACCTTGATGGCGTCGCCGGTGGTAAAGTCCGAGCGCTTGGACGCCAGGAACATGACGGCGTTGGCGATATCGCTGACCTCGCCGATGCGGCGCGTGGCGATCAGGCGGCTGCGGCTCTTCTCGACCTCGGGGTCGGCGTAAAAGCTCGCCGACATCGGGGTCTTAACGAAGCAGGGCTCGACGCAGTTGGAGCGGACGCCGTAGGGACCCCACTCGGCAGCCAGCATCTTGGACATCATGTTGACGCCCGCCTTGGTGGAGCTGTACACGCCCGAGAACGTCTCGGGGGAGTGGCTGGCAACGGTCGAGATGTGCACCAGGCGACCCTGGCCGGCCTTGATCATCTCGCGACCAAAGCGCTGCGAGGTGATGAAGTAGCCGGTGAGGTTGACGTTGAGGACCTCGTTCCAGTCACTCAGCGGCAGGTCTTCCATGGCTGCGAAGCGCAGGATGCCGGCAGTGTTGACGAGGACGTCGACGCGGCCGAAGTCGGCGATGGTGGCATCGACAGCGGCCTGAACCTCGGCCTCGTCGGTGGCGTTCATCTTGTAGCCCTCGGCGTGGATGCCAAACTCGGCAGCAAGGTCGGCGGCAGCGGCCTTGACCTTCTCCTCGTTCAGATCGAGCAGGACGACGTTGGCGCCGTTGCGGGCGAACTCGCGGCAGATCTCGACGCCCATGCCGCCGAGCGCGCCGGTCACGGCGCAGACATCGCCCTCGAGCTTAAGCCAGTTGCTCATAGGAACTTCCCTTCTTGTGCCTCCCTATGGGCCGCTCCCATTAATCGGCCCACGTGGTTTTCGCTGGTTATCGTATGCTTTGAATTTGCGCAGGTGAATTGCATATTTGTTAGAATGACGTTAACCGTAGGTTTACACTGTACATTGAGGTTTGTTCTCAATTGAGCGCGTGACCTGCGAAAACGACCCCCTGCGGTGCTGTGGGCCCGCGCGTGCGAAAACGGGAGATTGACGTGTACGATCGACGACTTGACGCTATTTCGGCCGCCGCGGAGCTGGGAAGTTTCTCGCGTGCCGCGGCAAAGCTGCGCGTGTCGACGCCGGCACTCGTCAAGCAGGTTTCGGGCTTCGAGGCCGAGTTCGGCATCACGCTGTTCGAGCGCTCGCATTCGGGCGTCAAGGTGACGCCGGCGGGTGCTCTGCTGGTGGACGACGCGCGCTCGATCATGCGCCAGTCCGAGGACGCACTGCGTCGTGCCCGACGCGCGGCGGGCGATGGCGGCGCCGTGCGCCTGGGTGTGTCGATGATGTGCCCGGGGCGCCATACACTCGCGCTATGGCCGCAGCTGCACGACATGGAACCGCGTTTGCGTTTTGAGATTGTGCCGGTGGGGGACCTTTACGATGAGCACGAGACCGTTATGCGCAGTCTGGGACGCGAGGTCGACGTGGTGCAGTCGAGTTTTTCGACCCCGCGCTGGGGAGACGCCTGCCAAAAGCTTCGCATCGTTACCGTGCCGTTTTATATCGACGTGCCGCGCACAAGCCGACTCGCGCGCAAGACGCGCATCACGGTTGCCGACCTGGAGGGTATGCGCCTGCGCGTGCTTCGTCACGGCAACGACGCCATGGACAGCCTACGTATCGATCTTTTGGCCGACGGCGGCGTGGACGTGATCGACGTGGACAGCTTTGACTTTGCGCTTTTTAACGAGGCGGAGGAAAAGGGCGACGCGGTGCTCACCTGCGGAGCGTGGTCGGGCGTGCACCCGGCCTTTGTGGGCGTACCGTTCCTGTGCGGCCGCGAGGTGCCGGTCTTTTTGCACTACCCGCTCGAGCCCACCCTCCAAGTACAAAAATTCGTCAACGCCATGGCTCAACTCCTCAACTAGCTCATTTCGCGCGGGGCTTTTTTAACTACTCTCGCTGTCCTAGAAAAATCTCAGCAAACAAATGAGGTCCCGGCCATAAGGCCGAGACCTTACATGCTTCACCTTCAGTTTTACGTTTCGAGCGGAGCAGCGCAGGAGGCTGGGGCCACGGGGTATAACCTCCGCGCGCAGTTGCGCAGCGAAGCGAGAATGTTTGAGCACGGAGGTTATACCCCGTGGCCCCAGCCTCCGGTGGGAGCTACTCCAGCTCTACACCGGAGCGTTTGAGCTGGAGTAGCTCCCACCGGAGGACCCCCCGTCAAAACACGACAGCTTTTTCTAATGACATGAAAGATGCCGCTCGGGACATATAAGATGCCGCTCGGTAAACTCACCGCAGAGCACGGTTGTCTTTTCGGGGGGGGGGATACCATTTCTTCTACACGTACGTAGAAAAGGAGTGTCTATGCAGTGCTATTCAAGACGGCAGATCGTTAAACATATGGGATTGGCTGCAGGATGTTTGCTGCTATCCCCCTTGAGTGGCTGCTCAACAAACGACAGGCCAATCGATTCCGCAGATAACACTGCATCAGATAAGGAGCAGTTCGATTGGCTTGAAGCGACGGGGACGTATACGCCTTCCGACGCTTTCAAACAAAAGGGGCTTTGGTTCACTTTTGGTAATGACTATGCAGACGGACGTGAGAGCGTTGCTAAAGACACATCGATAACGGCAATCTTTGAATTTTACGGAGACGGAACGGTTACATGTTGGAATGTATACGACGAAACGGGCTCTTCGGTGATTCGATTTAGGGACCTTGAAGGTCTTTCGGATAAAGAAGTTCTCTCGATGGCTAAAGAGCATTGGCCCATATCGCAGGACGAATTTGAAAGCAAAAAGCAAAATGTGATCGATGAGCTCTCTTCTAGTTACGAGGACCTAAAGGCCGAGGCAGCGGATAATCCTGACTTGAATGTTGAAAATGCCTACTTCTCGCGTTTTTTTGAAGACCTTAAATCTATGTTGTTGCCAAAGGAGCCAGAGGGTAAATCCTATTCGCTTAAGGTTCAAACAGACGACACAGGCAACAACACGGAATATGAGAAAGTATGCTTGCCGACATGTGGATATCCTGGGGTGCTTAGCCTTAGCGGGGGAGGTGCCGCAGCATGGGGCAGAAAGGAGCTCTGGTATTCACTCCTTAGAGCCGATGACGATACTAAGTACGAATCCATATCTAACTCGTACCTCAGCTGCTACGTCAATCGAGAGGTTAATCTCATCGAAAGCGACACCAGCGATGATGTATACAGCTCAACTTATCAAGGATTTGGCGGAATAGTTACCAGAACAGGTGGCTCAGCATCTTTTGTTCTTGATGAGCCAACTTCCGATGAAGTCGAAGCTGACTGATTATAGGCATTTCCTCTTTGCTCAAGCAGCTCCAGGGTTTCACGTTAGAACTAATATTTAATCTACGTCAATTAGTGCTCATTGCCACACAGGCAATGAGCACTTTGATTTTTTAAAGGCTTTAGCCTGTGCGGGGCGCGCAGCGCGCCGCATCAGAAACCACCCGCTATGCGGGTGGGGGCAACCGGCTTTACAAAGCCGCCCCCTCGCCGGACACTTGCGATTGTTCAGGCCGCAAGGAATCCGAGTCGAGAGGGCGGTGGTGGCGTATGGCCCAGAAGGCCTACAGCCTGTCGCACACGAAGTGGATGTGCAAGTACCACGTCGTGTTCACGCCGAAGTATAGGCGCAAAGTCATCTACAACCAAATAAGGTCCGACCTTGGGGAGATCTTCAGGAAGCTCTGCCAGTACAAGGGGATAGAGGTCATCGAGGGGCACCTGATGCCCGGCCACGTCCACATGCTGCTGGCGATACCGCCGAAGTACAGCGTGTCCAGCGTGATGGGCTACCTGAAGGGGAAGAGCTCGCTGATGGTATTCGACAGGCACGCGAACATGAAGTACAAGTTCGGCAACAGGAAGTTCTGGGCCGAGGGCTACTACGTTTCCACCGTCGGCCTGAACGAGGCGACGATCGCGAAGTACATCCGGGAGCAGGAGAAGGCCGACATCGCGCTCGACCGGCTGAGCGTCAAGGAGCACGAGGACCCCTTCGATAGGGGACCGGGGCGCAAATAGCGCCGGTTTGACCGGCCCGTCACGGGTCAACCTGCAGTGCGGCCCGAACCCCGTGAGGGCCGGCGCCTTTAGACGCGTGCCGGAAATCCAAGGGTTATACCCTAAGAGCAAACCACCCCTTTTAGGGGTGGTTTTGATTTCCAAAGACTTTGCATGACAAAGGGGCGTTCCTTTGCTGCGTCCACTGTTGACGGCTACACTCAGAGAGCGTCCCAAATTAGCTATCATTTTATTTGGCAAGCAATATCTGCAGGTAATCGCGCTTTCTGTGGAGGACGCGGTCGATATAGACCTTCTGGTAATAGCGGTAAAACGCGAGATAATTGTCACAGATCACGAACCGGTAATCGGAGCGTAGGGGATGGATCGATGAAAGTGGCGTGCCCGACTCCGGGAAGCTGGAGAGCAGGTCTATCCGAGCGAGGATGCCCTCTACGATTCTCTCCGCTGCTGCGGGATTGTCCTTTTCGACGGCAATAAAGTCCCAGATGTCGTCGAGATCTTGCAGAGCCAGCGGAGAGTAGACGACCTCGAAGCTATGCATGGCTTGCGGCCTTGCGGCGGAAGTGCTCGGCGACGTTGTCCGACGAGACCCATCCGCTCTCATCACCCGAGCTGCGTCCGCGCTCAAGCTCGGACATCAGTGTGCTAATGGCGCAAAATCGGTCGTAATCTTTCATGTCGAGCACAGCGTAGCAACCGTGCCCATTTTTGGTCAGAAACACCGGGGAACCCTCGTGGACATCGGAGAGCACCTCGTTGTAATTGCGCAAATCGGAAACAGGTTTAATGGCAGGCATATAAGGCTCCAATCGATGTACGGGAACTTACGATAAATTATACGAATAATATGCAGCACCCGCCAGCCAAAACACCCCCACACAAAACGAGCCCCTGGCCAACTGGCCAGGGGCTCACCAACTTTGATTTCGTTTTAAATGACGGGCGATTGCGTGCAGGGGGTCTCCCAGGCGGGCCGGGGTGTAACCTCCGCGCGCAGTTTCGCAGCGAAGCGAGAATGTTTGAGCACGGAGGTTACACCCCGGCCCGCCTGGGAGACCCCCGTGGAACAAACCTGCCTACTCCAGCTCAAACGCACCGGTATACAGCTGGTAGTAATACCCGCGCTTAGCGATCAGCTCGTCGTGGTTGCCGCGCTCGATAATGCGGCCGTGGTCCAGGCAGATGATCGCGTCGGAATTGCGCACGGTGGACAAGCGGTGCGCGATGACAAACGTCGTGCGGCCCTCCATGAGCTTGTCCATGCCCGCCTGCACGATAGCCTCGGTGCGGGTGTCGATGGAGCTCGTGGCCTCGTCCAGAATCATTGCCGGCGGATCGGCGACGGCGGCGCGCGCGATCGAAATCAGCTGACGCTGGCCTTGCGACAGCTGGGCACCGTTGCCGGTAAGCATGGTGTCGTAGCCGTCGGGCAGGCGGGTGATAAAGTCGTCCGCGCCCGCGAGCTTGGCCGCCGCGATGCACTCCTCGTCGGTCGCATCCAGGTTGCCGTAGCGGATGTTATCCATCACGGTGCCGGTGAACAGGTTCACGTCCTGCAGCACGACGCCCAGCGAGCGGCGCAGATCGGCCTTGCGGATCTTATTGACGTTGATGCCGTCGTAGCGAATCTTGCCGTCGGCAATGTCATAGAAGCGGTTGATGAGGTTGGTGATGGTCGTCTTGCCGGCACCGGTGGCGCCGACAAACGCGACCTTCTGGCCCGGCTTGGCAAACACGGACACGCCGTGCAGCACCTCGTGGTCGGGCGTGTAGCCAAAGTCGACGTTGTCCATGACCAGGTCGCCGCGCAGCGGCACGTACTCGATCTCGCCGGTTGCGCGGTGCGGATGTTTCCATGCCCACATGCCGGTGTGGTGGTCGGCCTCCTCGAGCTCCCAGGTTTCGGGGTTCACCTGTGCGTTGACGAGCGTCACGTAGCCTTCGTCGGCCTCGGGCTTCTCGTCGATGAGCTCAAAGATGCGGTCGGCGCCGGCGAGGCCCATGACCACGGCGTTGATCTGCTGCGAGATCTGGCCGATCTGTCCGCAGAACTGCTTGGTCATGTTGAGGAACGGCACCACGACGGCGATGGACAGCGCCATGCCCGAGATGCTCAGGTTGGGCGCGCCCAGCGCCAGGAAAATGCCGCCCGCCAGTGCGACCAGCACGTAGAGCAGGTTGCCCAGGTTCATAAGGATGGGCATGAGGATGTTGGCGTACATGTTGGCCTTCTGGGAGACCTCGAAGAGCTTTTCGTTGCGCTCGTCAAAATCGGCCTCGGCGGCAGACTCGTGGCAGAACGCCTTGACGACCTTCTGGCCGTTCATGACCTCCTCGATATGGCCCTCGACCACGCCGAGCTCGGTCTGCTGCGCAATGAAGAAGCGCGCGGAGTTGGAGCCGAGCAGCTTGGTCATAAAGGTCATAAAGGCGACGCCGGCGATGATGACCAGGCACATCCACACGCTGTAGTACAGCATGATAAAGAACACCGTGACGATGATGATGATCGTCATGAGCAGGTTGGGCAGCGACTGGCTGATCATCTGACGCAGCGTGTCGATGTCGTTGGTGTAGTGGCTCATGACATCGCCGCGCTGGTGCGTGTCGAAGTAGCGGATCGGCAGGTCCTGCATGCGGTTGAACATCATCTCGCGCAGCTTCTCCAGCGAGCCCTGCGTGACGATAGCCATGGCGCGGTTCCAGAAGAGCGAGGACAGGACGCCGACGCCGTAGATGCAGGCGAGGGTGGTCACGAGCTGTGCGATCTTGGGCTGCGCGGCTTCCCAATCGCCCGACTGCCACGATTCGCCAATAATTTGCAGGGCGCTCTGCAGGAAGGTCGCGCCGATGGAGTTGATGATGGCGCAGAGCACCACGCCGGCGACGACGAGGGGCAAAAGCACGGGATAGAAGCCAAAGAGCGTCTTGATGAGGCGCGACATGGTGCCGCCCTTGCGGTTGAGCGCGCGCTCGGCGGTCGTTGCCTTACTCATGGGCCTCGCCTCCTTCCTGAGTCTGAGCTTGCGTTGCGGATGCCTCGGTGTCGGCCTCGACGGCCCCTTCGCCCTCGGCGCTCATCTTGTTTTGCGAGGTGAAGGTCTCGCGGTAGATCTCGCTTGTCTTAAGCAGCTCGTCATGGTTGCCGATCTGCGCGATACGGCCGCCCTCCATGACGATGATACGGTCTGCGTCCTGCACGGAGCTGATGCGCTGGGCGATGATGAGCTTGGTCGTGTTGGGCAGATAGCTTGCCAGTCCTGCGCGGATCTTTGCGTCGGTCTTGGTGTCGACGGCGCTGGTGGAGTCGTCCAGGATCAAGATCTTGGGGCGACGCAGCAGGGCGCGTGCAATGCACAGGCGCTGCTTCTGACCGCCCGAAACATTAGAGCCGCCCTGTTCGATCCAGGTGTCGTAGCCCTTGGGGAAACCGTCGACAAACTCGTCGGCGCAGGCCAGATGCGCTGCCTCGCGGACTTCCTCGTCGGTGGCGTTCGGGTCGCCCCAACGCAGGTTCTCGGCGATGGTGCCGCTAAACAGCACGTTTTTCTGCAGCACCATGGCGACCTGGTGACGCAGCGCGTCCAGGTCGTAGTCGCGCACGTCCACGCCGCCCACGCGCACAGCGCCTTCGGTGGTGTCGTACAGGCGGGCGATGAGGTTAACGAGCGTGGACTTGGCCGAGCCGGTGCCGCCGATGATGCCGATGGTCTCGCCGCTCGTAATGTGCAGGTCGATATCGTCGAGCGCCTGGCGCTTCGCATGCTTGGAATACTTAAAACTCACGTGGTCAAAGTCGATGGAACCGTCGGCAACCTCGAGCACGGGCTCGGCGGGATCGGCGATCGTGGGCTCGGCGGCCAGCACCTCGGCAATGCGGTGTGCCGATTCGTCGGCCATGGTCACCATGACAAAGATCATCGACAGCTGCATCAGGCTCATGAGAATCTGGAAACCATAGGTAAAGGTCGAGGAGAGCTGGCCCACGTCGAACAGCGTGCCCTGGCTCGTGATGATGAGCTTGGAGCCCAGGTAGATGATGACGACAAACGCGCCGTTGACGCAGATGTTCATCATGGGGTTGTTAAAGGCGAGCAGCTTCTCGGCGCGGGTGAAGTCCGTCTGGACATCGCGCGCGGCGGCCGCGAACTTCTCCTTCTCAAAGTCTTCGCGTACGTAGCTCTTAACCACGCGCATGCCGGTGACGTTTTCCTCGACGGACTCGTTAAGGGCATCGTACTTGTGGAACACGCGCGAGAAGATGGGGCGCACCTTAAAGATGATAAAGAACAGCCCAAAGCCCAGCAGCGGAATGATGACCAGGTAGACCATGGCAACGCTGCCGCCCATGATAAATGCCATGGTAAAGGCGAAGATCAATACCAGCGGCGCGCGCACGGCGATACGGATGATCATCATAAAGGCCTGCTGCACGTTGTTGATGTCGGTGGTCAGGCGCGTGACGAGCGAGGAGCTCGAGAACTCATCGATGTTGGCAAAGCTGAACGTCTGGATTTTGTAGAACAGGTCGTGACGCAGGTTCTTGGCGAAGCCGCAGCTCGCATGGCTGCAGGTGACGCCTGCCGCGGCGCCAAAAGCAAGCGATGTCAGCGCGATGAGCACCAAAAGGCCCGCGGTGGGAAGCATCTCGGCTACGGTGGCGCCGTCTTTGATGGCGTCGATCAGGTTGGCGGTGATAAATGGAATCAGCATCTCGCAGAGCACCTCGCCAAGCACGAGCAACGGCGTGGCAACGGTGACTTTCATATAGTCGCGGATGCTGCCCATGAGGGTTTTAATCATCCAGTTCCTCCCAGGTTACGCGGATTTTATCGAGCATTTCGGCGAGGTCCTCGCGCTCGTCATGGGTGAGCGCGCTAAAGGCCTGCTCTCTAAAGCGAATGCGGGCCGCCTGGTCGATGCGGGCGTTTTCCCGGCCGGTTTCGGTCAGGCGAATGGTGAGCTGCCGTCGATCCTTGGGGTTACGGCTGCGCTCGATGAGGCCGTTGAGCTCGAGCTTGGACAGGATCTCGGAAAGCGACCCCGGCTTGAGGTCAAAGTGCATGCCGAGTTCCTGCTGCGACATCTCGCCGCCGGGTTGCTTGGCCAGCAGGCAGATGATGGGCGCCTTGCCGGACACGCCTCCGCCATGAAAATGCATGTAATGGCCGCAAAAGCCCAGGCCGCTCAGGATGCGCTTGGCGAGTTTGTCTTCGGCGCTGACCGCTTCGGGTATGTCTACCGGTTGCGACGGGTCACCGCTGGGCTCATGCGGAAGGACGAGTGGTTCAACACACATATCTAAGCTTCGCTCCTTTCTTTAGTTAGGTAGTTGAATTGTTTTGTGCCTAACCAATTTAGGAGCACGGTAAATAAATGTCAAGGTACCAAACTTATTATGTTCGAGCGGCACTTAGGGACGTTCCTTATGTGCCGGCATTTGGGGACACTCCTTGTGTCGACTAGTCATTTAAGAACGTCCCCAACGACTAACTTCCTCCTTCCCGTAACCTTTCCGCAACAATTCGTCCTCTGCGGTGCCAGCGCCCGTTCACAACGTCCCCTGCGCTACACTTAGTCGCACTGTGGCGCTGCCGCGCCGCGCCCGAAACAAGGGAGACCCTCATGAAGAATACTCAGCTGCTGCTGATTAACGATATGTGCGGCTACGGCAAGGTCGCGCTTTCCGCCATGCTGCCGGTGCTGTCGCACATGGGCTACCGTATCCATAACCTGCCGACGGCACTTGTGTCCGATACGCTCAACTATCCCAAGTTCTACATCCACGACACCACCGAGTACGTGCGCCAGAGCCTCGCCATCTGGGAGGAGCTCGGCTTTGAGTTCGACGCCATCTCGACCGGCTTTATCGTGACCGAGGAAGAGACGCGTATCATCTCGGACTTTTGCCACCGCCGCGCGCAAAAGGGCACCAAGGTGTTCGTCGATCCCATCATGGGCGACAACGGCAAGCTCTATGCCGGTGTGCCCGAGTCCACGATTGGCCTTATGCGGCACCTGCTGGAGTGCGCAGACTACGCGGTGCCCAACTACACCGAGGCCTGTCTGCTCGCCGATACGCCTATTGCAGAGCAGATCACGCCCGATGAGGCCCGCGCCCTTGTGGACGCCGTGCGCGAGCTGGGTGCCAAGTCGGTGGTCATTACGAGCGCCGTGGTAAATGGCACGAACGCGGTTATCGGTTACGACCATGTGGCGGGGGAGTACTTCACGATTCCCTTTGAGCTCATTCCGGTCTATTTCCCGGGCACGGGCGATACGTTCTCGGCGGTGCTCATGGGCCGCGTTATGGCAGGTTGGAGTCTGCAGCGCGCGACGTCCGATGCCATGCGTGTGGTGGCTGAGCTTATCGAGCGCAATGCCGACCAAGAGGACAAGTCGGCCGGCCTTCCCATCGAGGCCTGCCTGGATGTGATTGACCATGAGTAACGCTGGCGAGGGCGGCGTCAAGCCTGCGGGCGAGAACAGGCCGCTCGGCGCGCCGCGTGGCAAGCGGCCGCGTATCCGCGTGAGCTGCGTGGACCAGCTGGGGACGTGCCGCTGCCACCATGGTCACAAGCCGGGCGACGTCTTTGACTTTGACCGAGACCGCGGCAAGATGTGCGCCATGGCCTGCCATGTGGGCTTTCCCTATATCGATATCCTGCGCTATGGCGGAACCGTACCTGGCAACGAGCCTGGTACGGCAAAGTTCTGCTGCCCCGAGGTCGATACGTTAAACGTCTGGCTCGCCGAGATCGTCGACGAGTAGCCGAGCGAGGATTTTCTCCCATTGAAACATTGAGCGTGGATTTTCTCCCGTTTTGGGCGCGATTGAACGCTCAAAGTGGGAGAAAATCCACGCTCGATTTGTATATGGGAATCATGAGCTCGCTTATGCTTAGGCGCTCTCGTCTATATTCTGTATGCGAGTAAGGTCAAATTTCTGCATTTCATCCAATTTCGGTACTAAAAATTTCTGCATTTCATTGATAATAGTCGATATAAATTTCTGAATTTCATTTATCGTGGCGAAGGGAGAGCTTATGTTGCGCAGGAAAATCGCAGACGAGCTTAATCGTTGGCAGAGATTCATCGAACGAAAGGCGCTGCTCGTCACGGGTTCTCGCCAAATCGGCAAGAGCTACTCGATTCGCGAGTTCGGTAAGTCGAACTACGCAACCTACATCGAGCTCAACCTCATGGAAAATCGCCAGGCAAGGGACGCTCTCCTCGAGGCGCGAGATGCCGATGATTTCATTAGCAGGGTGACGCTTCTCTCGGGAAAGTCGATAGCGCCGGGCGAGACCCTCGTGTTTATCGACGAGGTGCAGGAGGCGCCGGACATCATGACGATGGCCAAGTTCCTTGTCGAGGACGGCCGTTGTCGCTGGGCATTCTCGGGGTCCATGCTTGGGACCCAATTCAAGGGCGTCAGGTCTTATCCCGTGGGGTACGTCCATGAGCTCAGGATGTTCCCGCTGGATTTTGAGGAGTTCAGCTGGGCAATCGGGGTGAGCGAAGAGGCGCGGCGCTCGATTTGCGATGCGTGCCGCAACGAGACGCCGGTTCCTGGTTATATTCACGACGCAATGATGGCAAACTTCAGGACCTATATCGTCGTCGGCGGTATGCCGGAGATCGTGCAGCGCTTCCTCGACACGCAGGGTGATCTGGCATCTGTCCGCCAGCTCCAGTCCGAGCTGAACGGGCAATACCGTCGGGATATCTCGAAATACGCGAACGGGCGCGCGCTCCAGGTGCAGAGTATCTTCGACCAGCTTCCTGTCATGCTGGAGGGCGAGAACAAGCGTTTCGTGCTCAACTCCATAGATCCCAAGGCGCATTACGAGAAATACCAGCGAGATTTTGTCTGGCTTGTCGATGCCGGCGTCGCTCTCAAGACCGACATCGTGACCGAGCCCAAGTCCCCACTGCTTAAGACGGCACGGGCGTCCCAGTTCAAGCTGTACCAGTCCGATATCGGGATGCTGATGGCCCGTTATCCTATCGGGGTCGCCCAGGCGGCGTACCTCGACAGCAAGGAGCCCAACCTCGGCGGCGTGTACGAAAACGTGGTGGCTCAGCAGCTGGCTGCCCAGGGAAGAGGGCTGTATTACTACCAGACCAAGAAACGGGGCGAGGTCGATTTCGTGATTGACGGCCCGGATGGGACGGCTGTGCCCATCGAGGTTAAATTGGGGACGTATTACCATGCGCACGCCGCGTTGAACCATGTGCTAGAAACGGCCGAGTATGGCGTAAAGCGCGGGATTGTTTTCTCGAGAGGCAACGTTGAGCGTGACGGGGGCGTTCTCTATCTGCCTCTGTATGCGACTTGGACCCTTCCGGATGTTTTGGGCGACTCCCGTGTCGAGGGGATAAAGCTGGAGGTCAAACCTGTCTAGGAATGTGACAAATGGACAGTCCCTTTGTCACATTGAGCTCGTCGGTGAGTATCGAGCGAGGATTTTCTGCCGTCGAAATATCGAGCGTGGATTATCTCCCGTTTTTGGAGCTATTTCGCGCTCAAAGTGGGAGAAAATCCACGCTCAATTTGTATGCGGGAGATAATCCACGCTCGTTTTATGCCAATGGCGCACCTCGCGAGCTCGCTTGCCTACAGCTGCTTGAGCATAGCGATGCAACCGTCGAGCACGTCGCGGTAGGTGGCATCGAAGTTGCCGGTGTACCAGGGATCGGCCACGTCGCCGGGGCGCTCGGTCCAATCGAGCAAGCGCGTAATCTTGCCGTCGGGGTCGTCGCCAAAGATGCGACGCAGGCCACGCGCGTTCTCGGCATCCATATAGACAATGCGATCCTAGTCGCCATACTCCGCGCGACGCACCTGACGTGCGCGATGTGCGACGATGGGAATTCCGGCCTCGCGTAGCTTGGCAACGGTACCGTGGTGCGGCGGGGTGCCAATCTCCTCAGTTGAGGTCGCTGCGGAATCGATGACAAACTCGCCCGCGCGCCCGGCACGGCGCACCAGCTCAGTAAACACCGACTCAGCCATCGTCGAGCGACAGATGTTCCCATGGCAGATAAACAGTACACGTTGCATATGCGGTTTCCTTTCGATCGCCATCATCGAGCTCGAGTATCGCATCTGCGCTTACGCCCTCGCCCGCTTGCGCTCCCAGCGAGCCAGCTTAATCGTCACCAGCGTAAGCGCCCAGGCCACAAGCGAGAACGCGGCACCAACCGCGCCAACGTAGGCAATGCCAACGCTGCTCACCACGGCGCCGCCCATTGCGGTGCCAAACGAAATGCCGACGTTAAACGCCATGGGTTCTACCGAGCTCGCGAGTACCATCGATTTGGGATGGCGGCTGCGCGCCACGTCCATAAAGTGCGTGATGCATGACACCGAGAACAGGTACATGAGCAGCGCCAAGCTAAAGACAAAGACCAGCGCGAGCGGCATGGTGCTGCCCACGGCAAACAGCCCGAGTAACGCCGCAGCCTGCAGCACAAACGTCACAAGCAGCGCCTTCATGCCAAAGCGCGCATCGATCCATCCGCCCAGGATGTTCGAGATCAGGCAGAACACGCCGTAGGCCATAAGCGTGGTGCTCGCCTGAACAGTGCCCATACCCAGCACCTGCTCAAGATAAGGCGTAACGTAGCCGTAGAATACATAGACCGAGCCCACGCCAAACAAAAAGATAAGCATGCCGGTGATGATGCTCGGTTCGCGTAGCAGACCCGCCTGCTCGCGGAAGGTAGCGGGTTCGTCGGTCTGTCCGGCGCGCGGCATAAACGCCACGAGCGCTCCGCAGATCAAAACGGCAAAGGTCAGCGTACCGTACATGGCCACGTGCCAATCGAGCGTGTCGGCCACAAACTTGCCGATCGAAGTGACAAAGACCATTGCCACGGAAAACGCACCATATACCACCGAGATGGCAAGCGAAGTTTGCTGCGGGGACAGCAGCTCTGGGATGTACGTCACGCCCACGGCGAGCAGCGCGCCCGAGACAGAGCCCAGGACAATGCGCGAGATAAACAGTACCTGGAAGTTGGGCGCCAACGCCATGACCAGGTTGCCGAGTACAAAGACGATGCTGTAGCACACGAGCAGCTGGTAGCGGCGGAATCGCCCCGTGCTGAGCGCAAGCGCCGGCGTGGCGATGGCGTAGACGAGCGCGAACACGCTGATGAGCTGGCCTGCAGTGGCAAGTGATATGCCGAGTTCCGTTGCCAAGTCGCTTTCGATGCCGATGACCACGAACTCTGAGCAGCCGAGCGAGAATCCCAACAGCACGAGCAGCGCCAGGCAGAGCTTGGTGCGCGCGGGGGAGAGCGCGGCGGCGGTTGACTTACTTTTAGACGTGGTTGCGGCGGTCAAGGTTGTCACTCCAATGTCACATGAATAAGCGGGATTCAATCCCTGCAACTCTAACAGAATGTGTCAGGTGCCTGCCCCCTTTGTCGCAGGCTGTGCTTGCCTGTATAGTCGCAATACAGGCGAAGATGGTCTCAGGTACATTGCGGGCGACAGGAGATCCCATGGGTATGCATACGACAAAGGTTGCAGTGGGCGAGGGCAGGTTTGCGCTCGAGGCCCAGCTGACGGTGACGCCGCGAGGCATGGCGGTGTACGCCTGCTCGCCGGAGTTTGCTCACCTGGGCGCCACGGCTCAGGCCATTCCGCGCCCCGAGCCCGGGCGCACGGCAACGGTGAGCATCCTGGCCGTTCCGTGCCATCGAGACGAGATCCCGGCGCACGATATCGCGGCGGCGTTGGCCACGCGCTTTGGCGTGCCGGTCGTTGCAAGCACGGGTTTTCATGTGGAGAACGCGACCGCGGACGACTTGCGGCGCATGCTCGATACCACCAAGGAGCTCATCGCCGCGCTCGAGGAAGCTGCAGCCCGCATTCTGCGCGCCGGCTGGGATGAGGGCGGCGCAGGCGCCGAGGTCGTGGCGGTCGATGCCGCGACCGGCGAGGCACTCGGCCACGTCGACCGCATCGAGGCCCATACCGGCGAGGGCGTCCTGCATCAGGCATTTCTGACGCTGTTGGTCGAGGGCCAGGGCGAAGACGCGCGCCTGCTGCTCTGTCGCCGCAGTCCGCTCAAGCGTCTGTGGGGCGGGGTGCTGGCCGATAGCTGCGCCGGCCATCCGCTCCCCGGGGAAGACGTCGCGGCCGCCACGGCGCGTCGCATCAACGAAGAGCTTGGCATTACGCGCGATCCCGATCAGCTCAAGTACCTCGGACACGTGGTGTACCGCGAGGACCACGGCGACGGCCGCTGCGAGTGCGAGTGGTGCGAGGTGTTCGCAGCCCATGTTGAGCCGGGCGAGCTGCATGTCAACCAAGAGGAGATCTCGGAAGTGCGCCGCGTGGCTCCGTCCGAGCTCAAAGGCTACCTGCAGGGTCACCCCGAGCAGCTGGTCCCCTGGCTCCGCGAGGCTCTCGGCGACCCATCCATCCGTACGGCCCTCGCCATGTGATAAAGGTACAGTTCCTTTGCCATATCCAAACCGTCACAACATTCGATGAAAATCTCGAAATCGAGGAAAAGCGTCGAATGTTGTGACGGTTTTTGTCCAGGGGATCGCTTCTCATCCAAAAAATCCGCTTGACTGTATTGCCGCAACACAGCGCAACGTAAGGGGTGTCCGATAACGGGCGCCCCTTTTTAAGCGGCAACGTGGCTGCGAATCCGGAGCGCCCCCAACAAGAAAGGTGGGGAGATGGAAGCGGAAAAGAAGGCGTTTAAGATCACCAAGCGCGAAATTGGCTTTGTGCTGGGTATCGTTGTCTTTTTGCTGGTGAAGTTTCTTCCTTTGGCGGAGCTGAGCTCGACGGTCGAGCTCACGGTCGGCGGTCAGACCTGTCTGGCGCTGACGCTCGCCACGGTGGTGTTCTGGGCGTGTGGCGTGGCACAACCGGGCTTTGTAGGCCTGCTCTACTGCTCACTGCTCGTTCTGTTTAAGGTGTGCGTGGACGACACGGGCGCCGCGAGTATCTCGGCGACGGTCGCCTCCACGTTTAGCTCGTGGACCAAAGCCACCATGTGGCTCGTCATCGGCGCCTACCTCATCGCCAGCGCGGTCAAGGAGTCGGGCCTGGGCGAGCGCATCGCCTATGCGTTCATGCTCAAGTTCGTGCGCGACGCCAAGTCGCTCATCATCTCGATCTTCGCGCTCACCTTTGTGCTGTCGCTGCTGATCCCGCATCCGTTCCCCCGCGCCTTCCTCATTCTCGCCGTCGTCTCGGTCATCGCCGAGTCCGCCGGCTACGGTGACGACGACCGCGGCAAGCTCGGCTTTCTCGTGTTTGCCGCTGCCGCCCCGGGCTCCATGTTCTTCCTGACGGGCGACTCCACGCTCAACCCGCTCGTTGCGCAGTACAGCGCCGAGGCCGGCGGCATGAGCCCGTCGTTCGTCGATTGGTTCCTGTACATGAGCGTGCCTATGCTGGTCGCGCTACTGTGCACCCTGTTCCTGGGCCTCTTCCTCTTTAAGCCCAGCAGGGAGCTCGTCTACGATCGCGAGCAGATCGTGGCCAAGCAGGCCGCGCTCGGCAAGCTCTCCGTCAAGGAGATCCGCACCATCGTGTGGCTTGTCATCGCCATCGCGCTGTGGCTCACCGTCTCGGGCGATTACATCGGCTGGGTGACGCTTGCCATCGGCGTCTGCCTCGCCATGCCCATCATCGGCGAGGTTCTCACTCCCGCCAGCTGGAATGCTGTCGACATCAAGTCCCTCATGTTCCTGACGGCCGCCATGGCCGTGGGTTCCGTGGGCGGTGCCACCGGCATGAACGCCTGGATCGCCGATGTCGTGCTTCCCAGCTCCGTGCCCGAGAACATCTTCCTGTTCGCTCTGCTTGTCGCCGCGCTCTCCATGGTCATCCACATGTTCATGGGCTCGGTCATGGCCGTGCTCGGCGTGTGCGTGCCGGCGTTCATCAGCTTCGCGGCCGGCTCCAGCGTGAGCCCGCTTGCCGTGGCACTCATCGTCTTCACGTCTATCAACATCCACTACATCCTGCCGTTCCATAACCTGCCGATCCTTATCGGCGAGGGCAAGGACGCTGGCGGCTACACCTCCAAAGAGGCCATGCGCATGGGCATTCCCCTCACCGCGGTCGTCTTTATCGTCGTGCTGGTCGAGGCGGCCTGGTTCCACCTCTTTGGCCTGATGTAAGCGGTCGAGCGCTTGGGCTGTAAGCAGCCGAACGCTTGAGCTGCGAGTGGCCGAGCGCTCTATCTATGAGCGCCGTGGCCCCACTATGTTCCCCAGCCCGGCGGCACTTCCGCCGCCGGGCACTCTCCCGAAAGGAGCACGCTATGTCCACTACCGATGCTTCCCAGATCCACGACCTGCGCTCCGCACTCGACTTTTTGCGCGAGATGCCGGGCCAGCTGCTCGAGACCGACACCCAGGTCGACCCGGACGCCGAGGTCTCGGGTGTCTATCGTCACGTCGGCGCCGGCGGCACCGTTATGCGTCCGACCAAAGAGGGTCCGGCGATGGTCTTCAACAACGTCAAGGGCTTTGACGATGCTAAGGTCTGCATCGGCATGCTTGCCAGCCGCAAACGCGTTGCCGCCCTGCTCGACCTGGACGAGGAGCACCTGGGCCTCGAGATCGGCAAGCGCTTCGAGAACTTGATCGCGCCCGAGCAGATCGCCGAGGGTGCGCACGTCGACTGTCAGGAGGTCGTGTACAAGGCGACCGACGAGGGCTTTGACCTGCGCAGGATCGTTCCCGCTCCCACCAACACGCCCGTCGACGGCGGCCCCTACATCACCATGGGCCTCGCCTACGGCACGAGCCCCGACGGCTCCCAGTCCGACGTGACCATCCATCGCTTCTCCTGCGTCGACAAGGACAAGCTTGCCATGTGGATCACCCCGGGCAGCCGTCACCTGGGCGCGTTCTTTGACGAGTACTGCCAGCGCGGCGAGGACATGCCCATCTCCATTTCCATCGGCCTGGATCCCGCCGTGTACATGTGCTGCGGCTTCGAGGCTCCCACCACGCCGCTCGGCTTCAACGAGCTGCAGATCGCCGGCGCCCTGCGCGGCCACGCCGTCGAGCTTGCCGACTGCGTCACCGTTCCGCAGAAGTGCATCGCCAATGCCGAGTACGTGCTCGAGGGCTACCTCATGCACGACGAGACCATCAACGAGGATGTCAACGGCCACGGCTACGCCATGCCCGAGTTCCCCGGCTACACCGGCGGCGCCAAGGTCTGCCCGGTGATCAAGATCACCGCCGTCACCACGCGCGTCAATCCCATCATGGAGAGCTGCATCGGCCCTTCGCACGAGCACGTTTCCATGGCCGGTATCCCCACCGAGGCTTCCATCTACAAGATGGTCGAGACCGCTATCCCGGGTCGCCTGCTCAACGTCCACGCTGCTCCCTGCGGCGGCGGCAAGTTCGTTGCCATCATGCAGTTCAAGAAGTCGAGCAAAAATGACGAGGGCCGTCAGCGCAACGCCGCCATGCTCGCCTTCTCGGCATTCTCCGAGCTCAAGCACGTCATCCTTGTTGACGAGGACGTCGACATCTTCGATATGAGCGACGTGATGTGGGCCATGACCACGCGCTTCCAGGCCGACGTGGACCTCATCACCATCCCCGGCTGCCACTGCCACGTGCTCGATCCGTCCAACGACCCCGCGTTCGACCCCACGATCCGCGAGCACGGCATCGCCTGCAAGGCCATCTTCGACTGCACGGTTCCGTTCGACCTTAAGAAGAACTTCATCCGCTCGCAGTTCATGGAGATCGACAAGGACAAGTGGGCCAAGGAGATTGCTTTCTAGTAAGTAGCCCTACCAAGTGGTTAAGGAGTTGTCATGCCTGAGTCTTCTGTCCGTCCCCGCCGCATCGTCGTTGGCGTGTCTGGCGCCAGCGGTGCCGCGCTGGGCCTTGAGTGCCTCAAATGCCTGCGCCGGGCCGGTGCTGAGTCGGCGCTTGTCGTCACGCGCGGGGGAGAGATCACCATCGAGCAGGAGCTTGGCATGACACTCGACGAGTTTGCCGCGCACGCCGATGTGGTCTACGACAACAAGAACATCGGCGCCGCCATCGCAAGCGGTACCTATCCGGTCGACGGCATGATCGTGGCGCCCTGCTCCATGAAGACGCTCGCCGGCATCGCGAGCGGCTACAGCGAAAATCTGTTGCTGCGTGCGGCCGACGTGCAAATGAAAGAGCAGCGCCGCCTGGTGCTTATGGTGCGCGAGACGCCCTTCAGTGCGATCCATGTCGACAACATGGCGCGCCTGGCACGCGTGCCGGGCGTCATGCTTATGCCGCCCATGCTCACGTTTTACAACGGCCCCGCAACGCTCGACGATGCGGTGCATCACATCGCTGCCAAGGCGCTCGAGGCCGTTGGCGTGTCGTGCGAAAACTATAAGCGCTGGTCATAGGCGCTTTTAGGGTAGGATACGAGTAGTGTTTGAGCCCGCTGCCCCTGTGGGCGGCGGGCTTTGGTGTGTCGGGAGGACCCATGCAGACGGGCATGTATGCGATTAGCGAGATGGCGAGCCTGTTTAACGTTTCGCGTCAAACGCTCATCTACTACGACAAGATCGGTCTGTTTAAGCCCGCCGTGGTTAACGAGAAGGGCTACCGTTTCTATTCGCCCACGCAGATCCCGCTTATGCGTCTGATCTGCATGTTGCGCGACCTGGGGCTTGAGCTCGACGAGATCGACCGTCTGACCTCGACGTTCGACATTGGCGAGATGACCGATCACCTGCGCTCGCGGGTGCAGGCGCTCGATGAACAGATCGCTGAGCTCAAAGCCGAGCGCGCGAGCGTACAGGAGCGTCTAAGCTTTTACGACGAGGCGGTTTACTGGCGCGAGCGCGAGGGCAAGCCGGAGCTCAAGCAATTCGAGCGTCGCTACGTGGTCTTTGAGGAGTTTCCGGGCGATATAGAGCGCGGCCGCTCGATGCTTCACCCCACGCTCATGCGGGCAATCCTGCGCATGCGTGCGCTGACGGGCACGCGTCCCATGCGCGGCTGGGGCGCCATGCTGCGTCGCGAGGCGCTGCATTCCGACGACCCCGTCGCCGGCGCCGGCTCCTTTGCCGTGCTGCCGCGCGGTGCCGAGGAAACGCTGCCGAGCGATCCTGCCGAGCTGACAGAGATTGGCGTCGAGGTGCTGCCCGAGGGCACGTATCTATGCATGAGCCGCTGGGGCATGCCGTACGAGCCCGAGGGTATCCGCGCCATCGTCGCCTGCATGGACAAACATGCGCTCCAGCCCATCGGCAACGCTTTCGATTTTTGCTACTTGGACACCACGAGCTACGACGAGTCCCACCAAGAGGACTTCTGCTGCATCCAAATCCCCGTCGCCCTCTAGATGTGACAAGGGGACTGCCGCCCAAACCATCACAACATTCGATGAAAATCTCGAAAACGAGGAAAAGCGTCGAATGTTGTGACGGTTTTCCTGTCTGTGCCGGCGAGCTCCAGCGCCGTCTGGGGGTATAAGGCTAGCAAGTGTTTTATTTGCGAGGCCTAAGGGGCGCCCCGTATGGATATCGATAACTTTGAATGGTGGTATAGCGAGGGCGAGGCTCCGGACGAGGAGTTGGACGAGCCCGCGCCGCGTGACGTGTCGAGCGACGAGGACGAGACCGGCAACGATGCTGCTGTCGAGCCTGACGCCGCCTCCGATGCCGCCGATTCCCTGACCTTTGAACAGGCCTGGGCCCAGGCCGAGGCCGACGAGGCGAAGGCCGATGCCACGGCCACGCTCGGCGAGCCGGCTGATATGTCGATCTCGCCGGCAAAGACCCCACAGCCGCGCCATACCATCGACCCCGGCAGCACGGCATCCTTCAGCATACTCGACGTGCCCGCGCAGGGTGCCCAGGCGCCCGCCCCCACCCATCGCCCCAACCTGGCTCGCGAGGAAGACGCGGGCCGTCGCTCTCCGCTCGGCCCCATTCTCATCGCCTTTATGGCCGGCGTCATCGCTTGCTCGGCGATCGGAAATGTCTGGAGTCACGTGGAGCAACAGCGCAAAGACGCCGCCAAGGTCGAGATGTCTGTCGAGCAATCGCTCAGCCGTACGCGCTCGGTGCATGTGTCGGTCGAGGTTAAGGACGGCGCGACGTGGGATACCGCGCGCGGTGATAGCCAAATGCTTGTCCATATCGTGGGCCGCACACTCAAGGGACAAGCAATCGACGAGTATCAATACGTCAATTCCGAAGGTGACGGCATCGAGCTCAAGCCCGGCGACTACGAGCTCACGGTCGATGAGCCGCCCGTCGCCACCGACGGCACGCGTTACCGTGCCTCAAAGCGCATGGTTCCGGTGAGTTTTAATTCACAGGCGCCCGATACGGTCGATAGCACGCCGCAGGGCGGGTTTGACCTTTACGCTATTGCTCAATAACTGCACCTGTCGCTCAACCCCGCCGCCAAGAGTGGGACAATAGCCCTCGACACTGTTGTTTACTTTTGGAGGAAGTAGCATGTCCACCGTCACTACCATCAAGCGCGGCGGCCTCACCGCGGCCATCGATTCCATGGGTGCCCAGCTCACGAGCCTTGCCCTCAACGGCAACGAGTATCTGTGGCAGGGCGACCCGGCCTTTTGGGGCAAGCACGCGCCCATTCTGTTCCCCATCGTGGGCTCACTGCGCAACAACACGGCGACGTCTGCGGCTGGCACCTGCGAGATGCCGCGCCACGGCCTCGCGCGCATCGTCGAGCATAAGCTGGTCGAGGTTTCGGAGGACGGTTCGTCCGTAACTTACGAGATCACCGACACGCCCGAGTCGCTCAAGGCCTTCCCGTTCCACTTTAAGCTCAACATGACCTATACCCTGACCGGCGACGCCACCCTCATGCAGACCTTTGCCGTCACCAACACCGGCGACGTGGACCTGCCGTTCTCGGTGGGCGGCCATCCCGCATTTAACGTGCCCGCCCCTGGTGCCGAGGACGAGGCGTTCGAGGATTACGAGCTGGCGTTTACCGAGGCTTGGACTAACGAGGCCCCCGTCATCACGCCCGATGGCCTTATGACGTTCGAGGGTAGCTACAAGGCGCCCGATAACTCGGACGTGCTGCCCATCACGCACCGCAGCTTCGATAACGACGCCATCATGTTCACCGATACCCCGGGCTCCTCGCTCACGCTGCGCGGTCGCAAGTCGGGCCACGGCGTCAAGATCGACTTTGAGGGCTTTAAGTACATCGGCGTGTGGTCTGCCGCCAACGACGCTCCGTTTGTGGCGCTCGAGCCCTGGACCGGCCACACCACCATGGACACCGAGGACGACGTCTTTGAGCACAAGGTCAACACCATCGTCTTGGCCCCCGGCGCCACCGACAAGCGCTCCTTTAGCGTTACCCTGCTCTAGAGGTTCCGCCGTTCTAACGAACGACGGACCGGTCGACGCTGCGCGCCACCCAGAGCGACAATTTGCCATTCAAAAGGCACGGCATGACCAGACGGTCTATGCCTTGCCTTTTTCATGCCAACTTGTTCGCTCTGTGTGGCGCTCGCTGGCATTGTCAAAACATCGGCGTCGCCGCTTCCGTCAAGGGTTTGGTGCATGGGGGACAGGTTACTTTGTGCCAATCGTCCTCGTGTGTCTATTAATTTTTCGCGCACATGCCGCGCTGCTGGTTGTTGACGTATATCCTGTCTTATTGTCAGCAAAACGACATAGGGAAGGCATCAGATGCAACCTCGACTACAGCGCGACGCGCAGGCCCAGCCGGTGTGCAGTCGTCGCATCTTCTTGGGTAGCGCCCTCGCTGCGAGCGCTTCCGTCGTCGCCGGCGTGCTTGCCGGCTGCCAGCGCCCGTCCACGCTCAAGGTGGTCCAGCCCACCACGGGCGGCGGTCGCGACGACCTGTCCGATTCCGTGATCGGCAAGGACAAGATCCGTATCGGCATGGAGGCGGCCTACGCCCCGTACAACTGGCAGGTTTCCGAGGCCAGCGAGTTCACGATCCCCATCGACAACGTGCAGGGCGCCTATGCCGATGGCTACGACGTGCAGATCGCCAAGATCGTCTGCAAGGCTCTCGGCGGCGAGCCCGTTGCCGTCAAGCAGAGCTTCTCGGGCCTTATCGACTCGCTCAACAACGGCCAGATTGACCTCATCATCGCCGGCATGAGCGCCACGCCCGAGCGCGAGGAGTCCGTCGGTTTTTCCGACCCGTACTTTATCGGCTACTTTGGCCTGTTCGTAAAAGAGGGCTCGCCCTACCAAAACGCGACCAAGCTCAGCGACTTCAGCGGTGCCACGGTGCTCGGCCAAAAGGACACCATGCTCGATACCGTCATCGACGAGATCCCGGGCGTCGTTCACAAAAATCCGGTCGATTCGGTCCCCACGGTGTTCTCGAATCTGCTGCAGGGCACGTGCGACGCCGTGACCTACAACACGGAGAACGAAAAGGGCTATATGGCCCAAAATCCCGGTATCGTCCCCATCCACTTTGCCGAGGGCGAGGGCTTTAAGCAGGAGGTCACGGCAAATGTCGGTTGCCGCAAGGGCTCGGACAAACTGCTTAAGCTCATCGACAAGACACTCAAGGGCATTAGCCAAGAGGAGCGCGACCAAATGTGGGACGCGTGCCTCGACCGTCAGCCGGCATAGGGAGGCAGCATGAAAGGCATCAATCGTCTGGCCTCCTTTATCAAGGCCGACCACCGTTATGTGTACCTGGGCACGAGCGTTATCGCGGCGCTCGGCTTGGCATTTAGCCAGCGCAACCCCACGCCGCTGAGCTTTTTGGCGCCCACCGGCATCTTCCAGGATTGCCTTTGGGCGATTCTTTGGGCCTGGATCGTCGTGTCGGCGGCAGCGCTCGTCACCAAGGTTATGCACTGGAGCGACTATCGCGAAAAGTCACCGTTTGCATCCGAGCGTTTCCGTCGCGGCGCGCGCCTGGGCAGCTATGTCGTGGTCGTCATCGCGGCGATCTTCTTTGTCGACCGCTGCGTCATGTCGTTTATCGATCTGGTGCAGGTGAGCATTGTCTCGGATTCCAACCCCAGCGACTTTTTGTCGAGCTTGGTCTACATGACCTACAAGAGCGGCGACTTCTTCATCCGTGGCATCGAGATCACCATCGCGCTTGCCACCTTCGGCACCGTCATCGCATTCTTCCTGGCGCTGCTCTTTGTGTTCCTGCGTATTCAGACCTTCGACCGCGTAGACAACGACCTGGTGCGCTTCTTTAAGAGCATCGGCCGCGGCTTTGCGACCGTCTACTCCACCATCGTGCGCGGCACGCCCATGATGGTCCAGGGCCTGCTCATCTATTACGCGGGCTTCACCGTTTTGCGCGGCATGGGCTTCGAGACTGCCCAGGCCAACCAGATTTGGAGTACCTTCACCGCCGGCCTCGTCACCATCTCGCTCAACTCCACCGCCTACATGATGGAGGTCCTGCGCGGCGGCATCGAGTCCATCGATCCCGGCCAGGCCGAGGCAGCGCGCTCGCTGGGGCTTTCGCAGTGGCAGGCTATGCGCAAGGTCGTGTTCCCCCAGGGCATTAAAAACGCGATTCCGGCGCTCACCAACGAGCTCATCATTAACATCAAGGATTCGTCGGTGCTCTCGGTCATCGGCGTGTTCGACCTCATGTATGCCACCACCACCGTCGCCGGCGTGTACTACCGCCAGATGGAGGTCTACTGCGTGGCGCTCGTGGTCTACCTGATCCTGACGCTCGTGGCGAGCCGCCTGCTCGAGGCCTTTGGCAAAAAGCTCGGCGCCGAGGCTCCTGCCACGCTGCCCAGCTCTAACTAGGCTTAAGACGAGGAGAATCATCATGGCAGATACCGCCACTACCGGCACCGCGGCCGCCGCACAAACTAAAGAGTCACTCATCCGCGTCGAGGGCCTGCGCAAGAGCTTCGGCTCGCTCGAGGTGCTCAAGGGTATCGACTTGTCCGTCAATCCCGGCGAGGTCGTCACCATCATCGGTGCTTCGGGTTCGGGCAAATCGACCTTTCTGCGCTGCCTCAACCTGCTCGAGACCCCGGACGCGGGCCACATCTGGTTCCACGGCCAGGACCTTACGGCCGAGCGCTGCAATATCAATAAACTCCGCGAGGACATCGGCATGGTGTTCCAGGGCTTTAACCTGTTCAACAACATGGATGTGCTCGACAACTGCACGCTCGCGCCCGTCACGCTCAAAAAGATGAGCAAGGCCGAGGCCGAGAAGGTCGCGATGGAGCATCTGGCGAGCGTGGGACTCGAAAAGTTCGCGCACGCCGCCGTGGGTCGCCTGTCCGGTGGCCAAAAGCAGCGCGTGGCCATCGCTCGCGCCCTGTGCATGAGTCCGCAGATCATGCTGTTCGACGAGCCGACTTCGGCACTCGACCCCGAGATCGTGGGCGAGGTGCTCGAGGTCATGCGCAAGCTCGCCGCCGACGGCATGACCATGGTCGTCGTCACGCACGAGATGGCCTTTGCCCGCACGGTGTCCGACCGCGTGGTCTTTATGGACAAGGGCGTGGTGCTCGAGGATGCCGCGCCGGCCGAGCTCTTCGGCAACCCCAAACACCAGCGCACTCGTGAGTTCCTCTCTCGCTATCTCGAGGACAAATAACCGACCGCAAACGCTTACGTTGCAGGGCCGCTCCCGTGGGGCGGCCTTTGTCGTCACAATCGAAAGGATGTCATGGCCGAGGTTTGGCGCTTCTTTGCGCATGAGGACGATTTTGCCGATATAGACGAGGTCAGCGCGTGCGAGCGCTTGGGCCGCGTGCTGTCGTTTCCGACCATTTCGAGCATGGATGCCGAGGCGGTGGACTGGCAGCCCTTCGACGACCTGCGCGCCTATATGCAGCAGGCCTGGCCGCGCGTGTTTGCGGCGGGCGAGGTCGAGCTTATCGACCACTCGCTGTTGGTGACGCTTGTCGGCTCCGACCCTGCTCTCAATCCCGTTATGCTCATGGGCCACATGGACGTGGTCCCCGTGGTGCCGGGTACCGAGGCCGACTGGACGCACGCCCCCTTTAGCGGGCACGTGGACGACACCTACATTTGGGGCCGCGGCGCTATCGACATGAAGGATCAGGTCGCAGGCATTCTCGAGGCGGTTGAGTATGCATTGGCGCACGGTTGGGAGCACAAGCGTTCGCTGTTGCTCGCCTTTGGCCAGGACGAGGAAACCACGCAGTACGGCGCTGGAGCTATCGGCCGCGTGCTCGAGGAGCGCGGTGTTGAGCTCGAGTTCCTGATCGACGAGGGCGACTACCGCATCGTTCCGGCTGCCGAGTACGGCGCGGGCGAGGGCTGGCTTATGCATGTCGACCTGGCCGAAAAGGGCTATGCCGATATCGTGCTCAAGACGAAGAGCGCGGGCGGGCATTCGTCTAACCCCTACGGCGGCACGTCGCTCGAGGTGCTCAGCCGTGCCATCGCCGCAATCTGCGATATCGAGTGGCCGACGCGCGTGACCGATCTGCTTGCCGCGCAGCTTGTCGAGCTGGGGCTCTACACGGCGGATGAGATTGCCGCCAACGGGGGCGCCATTGTCCGCGATTGCCTCGCCAGCAAGAAGCTCTATCCGCTGGTGACGACCACCTGCGCGCCCACGCAGATCGAGGGAGGCAGCGCCGGCGCCAACGTGATGCCGCAGGATATGTGGGCCAACATTAACTTCCGCATGCTCGAGGGCACGAGCGTGGCCGACGTTGTGGCGCGCTGCCGTGAGGCGGTTGCCGGGGCGGACCTTGCCGGTCGTGTCGAAGTGGAGCTGGGCCCCGGCAGCTCCGAGCCCTCGCCGTCCCCGCGCATCGGTGGTCCCGGCCTCGAGGCGGTTCGCTCCATCGCCGCCCGCTATTTCTGCGATCCAAAGGGGACGGAGGAAAACGGATCATCCGAGCCGTTGGCGATTGTCCCCTCGACCGTGATCGGCGCGACCGACGCTGCCAACTACCAGCACATTTGCTCCGAATGCATTCGTTTTTCGGCGTTTGTGGTCGACGATGACGAGTGCGACCGCGGCGTCCACGGCACCAACGAGCGCATCACCCGCCGCGCCTACCTCCAGGGTGTTCGCTTCCTCATCGCCCTGCTCCATACGCTCTAGAATCCGACAAAGGGACTCTCCCTTTGTCGGATTCCGTGCGGGTTGTATGCAGGTTTGCCTGCGCACGCTATCATGTATGGGTTAGACCGCAACTAAGTACCCCATACGCGAAGGGATGCGCATGTATCTGAAGATCGACATGTTCTAGCCGGGCTTACCCCCGCAGTGGCGCCGTGCGCCCCATCAGCTCTGCCGATTTTCACCTTCACGCATATAAAGGAGTCCCGCCATGCGCGACAAGCTCGAAAAGATTATCAAGGCCTACGAGGAGCTCGAGAAAAAGCTTTCCGACCCGGCCGTCGCCTCCGATATCAAGGAGTTCACGCGTCTCAACAAGGAGTACGCGCACCAGTCCGACCTCATCGCTGCCTCGCGCGAGTACATCGGCGCGCTCGATGACATCGAGGCTGCCAAGGAAATGCTCCACGATACTACCGATGCCGATGAGAAGGAGATGCTCCAGATGGACATCTCCGAAAACGAGGCCAAGCTTCCCCAGCTCGAGGAAGACATTAAGTACATGCTCATCCCGAGCGACCCCAACGACGACAAGAACACCATCGTCGAGATTCGCTCCGCCGCTGGTGGCGACGAGGCGGCCATCTTTGCCGGCGATCTGTACAAGATGTATCAGCGCTTCTGCGAGTCGCGCGGCTGGAAGACCACCGTGCTCGACTCCAGCCCCAGCGAGGCCGGCGGCTCTAAGTCCATCGAGTTCAAGGTCGAGGGCGACCGCGTCTACTCCGTCATGAAGTTCGAGTCCGGCGTGCACCGCGTCCAGCGCGTTCCCAAGACCGAGTCCCAGGGCCGTATCCAGACCTCCACGGCGACCGTCGCCGTACTTCCCGAAGCCGAGGAGATCGACGTCCAGATCAACCAGTCCGACCTGCGCATCGATACCTACTGTGCCTCCGGCCCTGGCGGTCAGTGCGTTAACACCACCTACTCCGCCGTGCGCATCACCCACCTGCCCACCAACACCGTGGTGCAGTCGCAGGAACAGCGCTCCCAGATCCAGAACCGCGAAGTCTGCATGCAGATGCTGCGCGCCCGTCTGTACGAGATGGAGCTCGAGAAGCAGCAGGCAGAGCTCGGTGCTGAGCGCCAGAGCCAGATCGGCCACGGCAACCGTTCCGAGAAGATCCGTACCTACAACCAGCCCCAGGACCGCGTGACCGATCACCGCATCGGTTTCAACTCCACCTACAATGGCGTCCTCCTGGGCGACCAGCTCGGCACCGTCATCGAGGCGCTCGCCGCCGCCGAGCGTGCCGAGAAGCTGGCACAGGCCGTTTAGTAGGTTACGCGGTTTTGCCAAACCGCGTAACGGCTCGACGCTGCGCGCCGCCCAGAGCGACAAGTTGGCATGAAAAAGGCAAGGCATGACCAGAAGGTCTATGCCTTGCCTTTTTCATGCCAACTTGTTCGCTCTGGACGTCGCTCGCTGGCATTGCCAAAACATCGGCGTTTCCTTGGTTGTCAAATGATCCGTAGGGATTCATTGGGGACATTGCTTTGAGATGTTATTCAATCGGTTTTGATGGCCTTTGAGCTGCTTACCTGCTTAAAGTAATTAACGGCATGCATCTGCAATTGAAAATATTGCTCGAAAAAACGTCCAAGAAATCGCGGGGCGATTTTTGACGCGTCGCGCGTCAAGCGATGTGGCAAGCGTTTGGTTAGATATTGGTCAGTTTTGGGGCAACCTTGCCAAAAGCTTGACGGATGCAGATTTAGACGTCGACGAATGAACACTTCAGGTGGGCTCCAAGCAAAATTCTGGGCTGATTCTCGATAATCGCCTTCAATCGTCCCTTGCCAGGCGCTGGCCTCGCTTACAATCTGCTCCGACATTCGCGCGCCGCCCGGCGCTTAAGAGGGGAGGGCCCCATGGCAAACGAGATCTGGACCATCAAGCGTTGTCTCGAGTGGACCAAGGAGTACCTGGTCGAGCGCGGCGAGGAGCATCCCCGTCTTTCTGCCGAGTGGCTGCTGTGCGCGGCCACGGGCCTGGCGCGCATCGACTTGTATATGCGCATGGACGAGACGCTTAACGCGGCCCAGCTCGAGACCATGCACGCGGCCGTCGTTCGTCGCGCCAAAGGCGAGCCGCTGCAGTACATCACCGGCAGCACGCAGTTTCGCATGATTGACGTCGCGTGCGCTCCCGGTGTGCTCATTCCGCGCCCCGAAACCGAGATGCTCGTCGAGGAAGTCCTCAATTATCTGGATGCCGAGGTACTGAGCCCCGAGGCCGCTGCCCGTCAGCGTGTTGAGCTGCCTTGGAACGATGAGGTCGAGCAGGCACGCAAAGCCGAGGCCGCATTGGCCGACGAGCGAGCGACGGCCGAGCGCCGTGCCGCCAACCTCACAGCTGCCGACGAGGCGGCGCTAGGCGGCGATGTGCTGGGCAGTCGCGCTTATGCCGAGGAACTGGCCGATCGCGAGGCCGAGGAAGCCGCCGCGCAGGCGGCAGAAGCCGAAGCGGCAGAAGCAGAGGCCATGGAAACCCCCGAGCCCGAGCTCGACGAATACGGCATCGCCATTGAGGACAACGACCAACAGGCGACTCCCGCGCAAGATGCCGCCGAGGCCAACGTATCTGCCCCAGCCGAGCCCCGCACTGCCCGCGTTCTCGAGGTCGGCTGCGGCACGGGCTGCATTTCGCTCTCCCTTGCCTGGGAGCGCCGCGGCCACGTTACCTGCACTGCTACCGATATCGAGCCGCGCGCCATCGATCTGGCCACCAAAAACCGTGATGCGCTTGGCCTCACGTCCGACGAGGTCGCCTTCAGCCTCACAAACCTGGTGAGTTCCATTCCCCGCGAAGAGTGGGGCACCTTTGATGTGCTCGTCTCCAACCCACCTTACATCCCGACCGACGTCATGCGCTCGCTGCCGCATGAGGTCAAGGACTTTGAGCCCGATCTGGCGCTCGAGGGCGGTGCCGACGGTCTCGATATCTTCCGCCGCCTGCTCAACGCGGCGCCCTACATGCTGCGTGCCGGCGGCCTGTTTGCCTGCGAGCTCTACGAGGGCGCGCTCGACGCCGCGGCCGAGCTCTGTCGTCAAGCAGGCCTTTCGGACGTGCGTATCGTCCACGACCTCACCGATCGCCCCCGCATTGTCCGAGCCATCGTCACCGAGCCCAAGCAACGCCAGTAATATTTATTAACTGGTTAGCAAAAATTATAAAGTAGTTTATAATTAGGACGGCTGAAAGAGGTCGGCCCATGCAACCTCCTACCTTTCGGGAAATCATTGCCCTACTCAAGCACGATGGATTCGTGAAGGTCGCGCAAGTCGGTAGTCATGCTAAGTATGTTTCTGGTGACCGCGTTGTCACCGTGAACGGCTCTGGTGGTGATCGACCAAAGAAGGGCACGTGGGCAAGTATTCGTCGCCAAGCTGGATGGTAGTTGGAGGCAAAATGAGGCAGCGATTTACCTATGACTGCGTTCTCATAAAAGAAGACGATGGTTACTGCGCTAGCTTCCCGCAGATTCCCGGCGCCTTTGCCGATGGCGATACGCGCGAAGAAGCGATTGCCCATGCCACCGAGGCGCTGATGGCGTTTTTGGCCGACGACCTCAACAACGGTTTGACTCCGGCGGGGTACGAACGCTCGGCCGAGATCGTGGCCCTTTCAGTCGAAATCGACCACGAGGACGCTCGGGAAGCGGCGTGCCGAACATTTAAAGACGCAGCGCTGGACCTCAAAGTCTCCGCTCCGCGGATTACCGCGCTGGTCAAAGCCGGAAAGCTCGATGTTGAACTCGTCGACGGCCGTCGGATGATAACGATAGACAGTATCGAGCGCTACGCCGCCCAAGAACGTCACGCCGGCAGGCCAAAGAAGTTCGTCGCAGTCCAATAACCCCCTCACTTTCACCGACTACTAGAGCCGCTCACCAAACCAACATGCGCTTTGGGCAAATAGGTTGAACGTTTCGTGCGAGAATGCCCCACAGTAAACAAACTTGCACCAGAGCGTAAGGGGCTGGCATACACATGCAGACGGTCTATCGGGTATACGAGGGAACGCGCGAGCCGCATCGGCTTGCCGTCGAGCGCACGGCCGAGGTGCTCGGCCGCGGCGGCCTGGCTTTGATCCCGACCGAGACCGTCTACGGTGTCGCCGTGGCAGTCAACGCCTTCTCGGACGCCGTGCCCCAAGATACAAGCGAATTCCCATCGTGGCCGCGAGATCCGCAGGCCACCGTCAACGGCGCCGCGGTCCCCGCACTCGGTACCGGCTATCGTCGTATCTTTACCCTCAAGCAGCGCGAGCTCACCCAAACGGTTGCCTGGCTGGTCGATGATGCCGAGGCACTCGACCGCTATGGCGTGGATATCCCTAACGAGGCCCGCGTGCTCGCCCGACGATGCTGGCCGGGCGCCCTGACTATCGTGGTCAAGGCGGCCCCCTGCGTGCCGACCTTTATGCGCGCCGCCGACGACACGGTGGCACTTCGCGCTTCGGCCTCGCCCGTGGTGCAGGCGCTCATTCGCGCCTGTGGCAGCCCCCTTGCCTGCACCAGCGCCAACACGCACGGTGCGCCCTCGCCGGCAAGCTTTGCCGCCGTCGAGGGTCACATCCTGGAGGGTGTCGATGTTGCCGTCGACGCCGGTGAGACTCCGTGTCGCGATGCCTCGACCATCGTGTCGTTCCAGCACGGCGGGCTCCAGATCCTGCGCCAAGGCGCACTTCCCGCATCAGAGATCGAACGGGTCCTGTCCGACCCGATGCAATAGAAAGGTGTAAGCGATGTCGTTGAATCTGGGCAGCCTGGGCATGGAAGATGCCTCGTTTGACTTTGGCGGTTCCTACATCATGGCGCTCGACTGCGGCACCACCTCGGTACTTGCGACCATCGTCGACGAGTACGGATGCATCGTCGCGCAGGCACGTCGCAGCGTCAAAACCAGCTTCCCGCGTCCCGGCTGGGTGGAGCAAGACCCCATGGCGGTCCTTGCCAGTCAAATCGCCGTCATGATGGAAGTCCAGTTTAAGAGCGGTATCCACTCCGACCGCATTGCTGCCATCGGCATCTCCAACCAGCGCGAGACCACGGTGGTCTGGGATCGCGTGAGCGGTCAGCCGATCTATAACGCTATCGTATGGCAGTGCCGCCGTACCGCACCTCTGATCGACGAGCTTGTCGAGCAGGGCGCAGAAGGGCTGGTGCGCTCCAGCACGGGACTCACGCTCGACCCGTATTTCTCGGCCTCCAAGGTGCAATGGATTCTCGACAACGTCGACGGCGCACGCGAAAGCGCGGCGGCGGGCGACCTCATGTTTGGCACCATCGATACCTGGCTCATCTACAACCTCACCGGCGGCCAGGTCTTTGCCACCGACTACACCAATGCCAGCCGCACGGCACTCTTTAATATCCATACGCTCGATTGGGACGACGACCTGCTGGCACTCTTTGACGTTCCACGTTCCATGATGCCCGAGGTTCGCTGGAGCTCGGGCGACTACGGCCGCGTCGCGAGCGACATCATGACCAACATGCCGCCCATCATGGGCGTGGCGGGTGACCAACAGGCGTCGCTGTTCGGCCACTGCTGTTTCCGTCCCGGCCAGACCAAAAACACCTATGGCACGGGTTGCTTTATGCTCATGAACACCGGCGACGAGATCGTCGAATCCAAGAATGGCCTGGTCTCCACCATCGGTATCGCTGCGGACGGCAAAGTCAGCTATGCGCTCGAGGGCTCCATCTTCGCTGCCGGCTCCACCATGAACTGGCTTCGCAACAACATGGGCATCATCTCGAGCGTGAGCGAGTCGGCACAACTCGCCGCTTCGATTAGCGACAACGAGGGCTGCTACTTCGTTCCCGCCTTTGCGGGTTTGGGTGCTCCCTGGTGGGACCCGCATGCCCGCGGTATCGTGTGCGGTCTGACCGGCGCCTCGAGCCGTGCGACCATCGTACGTGCCGCCTGCGAATCCATGGCATATCAGAGCTACGACGTGTTGCGCGCCATGGAGCAGGACGTGGGGCTTTCGATTGAGCGCCTGTCTGTCGATGGCGGTGCCTCGCGCAACGAGTTCATCATGCAATTCCAGGCCGACCTGCTGGATATCCCCGTGCTGCAATGCGAGACGGTGGAGACCACGGCAATCGGCGCCGCGTACTTGGCGGGTCTTGCCGTCGGCTATTGGGAAGACCTGGAAGAGCTGGAGCAAAATGCCCAGATCGTTAGGACCTTCCTTCCCCACATGTCCGCCGAGCGCCGCGAACAAAACCTTGCGGGCTGGCGTGATGCAGTCAGGCGCTCGCTCAGTACCGCACGGTAGGGCTGCGATGGGCTGCTCGATACAACAAACCGCTAAACTAATGCATGGCGTGCGGCGGCAACATTGCTGCACGCCTTGTCAGCAAGGCCGTTTTGCGGCCGCAACGAAAGGGGCAATCAATCCATGACCGTCACCTACGATGCGTCCCGTGTGACGCTTGTCGATCACCCGCTCGTCCAGCACAAGCTGTCGATCCTGCGCGACAAAAACACCGGCACCAACCAGTTCCGTCAGCTCGTGCGCGAACTCGCGCTTTTTGACGGCTACGAGGCCATGCGCGACCTGCCTATGGAAGACGTCGAGGTCGAGACCCCCATCACTACCGCCACGTTCAAACAGCTCGCCGGCAAGAAACTCGCCATCGTGCCTATCCTGCGTGCGGGCCTTGGCATGGTCGACGGTATCCTCGACCTGGTGCCCTCTGCTCGCGTGGGCCACATCGGTATGGAGCGCGACGAGGTCACCCACGAGCCGCACGAGTATTACTGCAAGATGCCCAAGGATATCGACCAGCGCATCTGCTTGGTCGTCGACCCCATGCTCGCCACGGGCGGTTCTGCCGAGATGGCTATCAGCTATCTGCGCGAGCGCGGTGTCAAGGACATCCGCATGCTGTGCATCGTCGCGGCCCCCGAGGGCCTCAAGTCGCTGACCGAGAAAGATCTCGATGTGCATATCTATACCTGCGCCATCGACGACCATCTCAACGAGGCTGCCTACATCGTTCCCGGCCTCGGCGACGCCGGCGACCGTATCTACGGCACGCTCTAGTCGCTGGACTAAGACGACCGCGGCTGCAAATACGAAGAAACGGTGCGCGCGGACGAACAGAAGGCGACCGCGCGCACTCCTGTTAACGGACGTTTTGCCCTGCAGGGTTCGAGAAAAACGTATTACCGTACCTGCGGCATAAAGAAGGTCTTAAGAAAACGAACAGGTGCGTATTAACCGATGCTTTTTCGGTTGTACTTTAGTGATTGGCTCGTACAATAGTCACCAATGTTTGGCGGGAACTGTTCTGTGAGGCGTTAAAAAGGGAAAGTGAGGACGCCAGTGTTTCAGATAGCCGATTTGCTCGCTATCGTTGCAGGTGCCATCGCGGGCGCGGTCGCCTTCCTTCCCTTTGTCTTTACGCTCAAGCCGGTTCTT
The DNA here is from genome assembly GCF_003462845.1 of Collinsella sp. AF15-51. Classification (NCBI taxonomy): domain Bacteria; kingdom Bacillati; phylum Actinomycetota; class Coriobacteriia; order Coriobacteriales; family Coriobacteriaceae; genus Collinsella; species Collinsella sp. AF15-51. Next base: position 57,982 of record NZ_QRYG01000010.1, read on the forward strand.
GACGATAAGCAGAATGCGGACATGCTCAAGGGTATGGTGAGTCTGGCGGTCTCGGCAATCGCTCTGCTCGTCTTTACCTTGGTTGTGTTTGTGTTGTTCGGAGAGGCATTTCGCATGTTCCTCCTGGGCGAGGCGATCGGCTTCGTGGCCTTTATGGCCGCCTGCGCGGTTCGTGTCGCCAAGGCGCTGCGAGATCCTCATGAGGTCGAAAGGTAAGTCGTGGAAATTTTTGAAAAGCTGCCTGATGAGATTAATCATCTGGTCAGCGAGTTCAGCTCCACCCCTGTCGTGGGCGATCTGAGCTGCGGCATCACGCAGTACTCGTTTTGGCTGATCGTCTCCACGATCGTGCTCCTGATCGTCCTGGCCGTGTTCAAGAAGAAGCAGACCCTGGTTCCCAAGGGCTTCTTCGTCAACGGTTTCGAGTACATCATCGAGTACGTCGAGAACGATATCGGCAAGGGCGTCGTGGGTGAGAACTGGAAGAAGCACTTCCCGTTCCTGTGCTCGCTTTTCCTGTTCATCCTGATCAATAACATGATCGGCCTGATCCCGGGAATGAAGCCCGGCACCGGCGCAATCGGCTCCACCGCCGCACTCGCCATTTTCGCCTTCGTGTACTTCATCTACTACGGATGCAAGGCTCACGGCGTGATCGGCTACATCAAGAGCCTCGCCCCGCAGGGCGTGAGCTTCCCGATGAACGTGCTCGTGTGGGTCGTCGAGCTTTTCTCGACCTTCCTGCGCCTCATCACGCTCGCCGTCCGTCTGTTCTGCAACATGTTCGCAGGACACGTGGTCATGGGCTCGTTCGCCATCATGGCGAGCATGTTCATGCAGCCGCTGCTTCAGCAGGTTTCCGCGGCGCACGCCGTCGGCGCCCTGCCTTCGCTGGCCTGGCTTGCCATCCTCATCCTGATCTATGCGATCGAGCTTGTGGTCGGCGCTATCCAGGCTTACGTCTTCACGGTCCTTACCGCCGTGTATGTCTCCGAGGCGGAGGAGGTCGCAGAGGAGGAGTAGTCTTCCGTTCGCGCCTTAAAGGTAAGGCAATTCGTTAAACCGCCGGTGCCCGTACCCATGGAGCCCGGCAGTTATAAAAAGGTTATCCTGCGTGAAATAAGACACGCACGACAAAGGAGGAATCGTGGGAGTTATCGGTTACGGTCTCGGTGTTATCGGCGCTGGTCTTGCTATCGGCCTGTCTGCTCTGGGTGCTACGGGTGCTATGGCCCGTCAGCCTGAGGTCCAGGGCCGCGTGTTCACCGTCTTCATCATGGGCTCCGCCTTCGGCGAGGCTCTGGCTCTGATCGGCTTCGTTGTCGCGCTGATCGTTAAATAGCACGGAGCGTCAAGTATGAATCTTTCATCCCAGAAGAGCGCGATCGCACTCTCCGCGTCCGCGGCCGCGCTGCTCATGCCGGTTTCCGCGTTCGCCGAGGACGGCGCTGCCGGTGCGGACATCCTCATCCCTAAGATGGCGGAGTTCATCCCGGCGCTTATCGCCTTCCTGATTATCTGGATCGTGCTGGCCAAGGTCGCCCTGCCGGGCATCATGAAAACCATGGAGGAGCGCGGCAAGAAGATCGAGGAGAGCCTCGACGAGGCCGAGAAGACCAAGCAGGAGGCTATCGCCAAGCGCGCTGAGTCCGACTCGATCGTCACCGACGCCCGTCGTCAGGCTGCCGACATCGTTCTCGAGGCCCGTAAGGACGCCGAGTCCGAGCGCGCCCGTATCATCGAGGCTGCTCACAAGGAGGCCGAGGAGATCATCGCCAAGGCCCATACGACCGTCGAGGACGAGCGCAAGTCCATTTACGCCGGTGCCGCGAGCTCCATCGCCGACCTGTCCGTTGCCGTCGCCACCAAGATCGTGGGCGAGGCACTCGAGGACGAGACCGAGCAGAAGAAGCTCATCGAGCGCTACATCCAGGAAGCAGGTAGCCTGAATGCCGACTAGCCGCTATCAGGACAAGGTGCTCGAGACCTACGCGCGCTCCCTTCTGGAAGCCGCTAAGGCCGAGAACCATGTGTTCGAGGACCTCGAGATGATCGAGCGCTTGGCTTCTGCCAGCCCCGAGATCATCGCCGTGCTCGACACCATGTCCAAGCGCGACCAGCTCGACCTTCTTCCCAAGGTGGCAGCTGCCTTTAAGTATGTTGCCGAGGAAGACGAGGATGTAGTGGGCGTGACCGTCACCACGGCGATCCCGCTCGACGACGAGCTGCGTCAAACCATCACTAAGAAATGCGAGCAGGACTTCGGCCGCAAGGTATTCCTTATCGAGCAGGTCGACCCGTCTATCGTGGGCGGCCTGGTGCTCGAGGCCCGCGGCGAGCGTCGTGATATTTCCGTCAAGACGCAGCTGCGCATCGCGCAGGAGACCCTCGCAAACTCTGCTAATTCGTACGGAGGTGAAGCCTAATGTCCGAAACCCTCAATGCCCAGGATATCGCCAAGAAACTGCAGGAGCAGCTCACGAGCCTCTCCGCGACGGTCGATACGCATGAGGTTTCAACGGTCGACGAGGTAGGCGACGGCATCGCGCGCGTCTCCGGCCTCAAGAGCGCCATGGCAGGCGAGCTTCTGGAGTTCAAGAGCTCCGATACCGGTGAGACCGTCTTCGGCCTTGCCCAGAACCTTGACCGTGACGAGGTCGGCGCCGTTCTGTTCGGTGCCGTCGACTCCATCAAGGAAGGCGACGAGTGCCGCACCACTGGCCGCATTATGGATATCCCCGTGAGCCGCGCCATGCTCGGCCGCGTCGTCAATCCGCTCGGCCAGCCCATCGACGGCCTAGGCGACATCGTCGCTACGCACCGTCGCCCCATCGAGTTCAAGGCCCCCGGCGTCATCGACCGTACCCCGGTGTGCGAGCCGGTTCAGACCGGTCTGCTCGCTATCGACTCCATGGTGCCTATTGGCCGCGGTCAGCGTGAGCTCATCATCGGCGACCGTAAGACCGGTAAGACCGCCATCGCCATCGACGCTATTCTCAACCAGCGCGGCAAGGGCATGGTCTGCATCTATGTCGCCATCGGCCAGAAGGCCTCCACGGTTGCCAACATCCGCGAGACCCTCGCTCAGCACGGTGCGCTCGACTACACCATCATCGTTTCGGCCACCGCTGCCGATTCCGCCCCTATGCAGTACATCGCGCCTATGGCCGGTGCCGCTATCGGCGAGTTCTTCATGTACAACGGCGAGGACGGCAAGCCCGCCAGCGAGACCAACCCCGGCGGCCACGTGCTCGTCATCTACGACGACCTGTCCAAGCAGGCTGTGGCCTACCGTCAGATGTCGCTGACGCTGCATCGTCCGCCCGGACGCGAGGCCTATCCTGGCGACATCTTCTACCTGCACTCTCGTCTGCTCGAGCGTGCCGTCAAGATGTCCAAGAAGAACGGTTACGGCTCCATGACGGCACTGCCGATCATCGAGACCCAGGACGGCGACGTCTCGGCCTACATTCCGACCAACGTCATTTCCATTACCGATGGTCAGATCTACCTGCAGTCCGAGCTCTTCTTCCAGGGTCAGCGCCCGGCAGTCGACGTGGGCATCTCCGTGTCCCGCGTCGGTGGCGATGCGCAGACCAAGGCCATGAAGCAGGTCGCCGGCAACCTCCGTCTGGACCTCGCTTCGTACCAGGAGCTCGCTGGCTTTACGCAGTTCGGCTCCGACCTCGACGAGGCTACTCAGAAGCAGCTGACCCATGGTGCTCGCATGACCGAGCTCCTGAAGCAGCCGCGTTACAAGCCGTTTGAGGTTGGCGAGCAGATCGTTACGCTGTTCGCTGGCAACGAGGGCTTCCTGGATGACCTGGAGATCGCCGACGTGCTGCCCTTCCGTGCCGAGCTCATCGAGTACATGGACAATGGCTTTGGCTCGCTGCTCGACAAGGTTCGCGCCAAGAAGATCGATGATGACACCAAGGCTGAGCTCTTGCGCGTCATCGGCGACTTCAAGCAGCAGTTCATGGCCAAGCACCATTCGGATGTTTCTGGATCAGAGGAGAACTAAGCCCCATGGCCAACCTTCGCGACATTAAGAAGCGAATCTCCTCGGTTACCACGACCAAGCAGATCACGCGCACGATGGAGATGGTCTCTACGGCCAAGATCCGTCGTGCCCTCGATCGCTCCAAGCAGGCCGAGCCCTATAAGGAGGCGCTGACCGACGTCATGTTGACGGTCGCCGGCGACGCCTCCTGTTCGGGCACCGATCCCATGCTGCAGAAGCATGAGAGCGTCAAGCATGGCCTGATTGTCGTTATTGCCTCGGACCGCGGCCTTGCCGGCGGTTTCAATACGACGGTGGAGCGCACGGCCGAAAAGCTCGCCGCTTCTTGGGCGAACGATGGCATCGAGTGCGAGATCATCGCGTGCGGGCGTAAGCCGGCCACGTATTTCCGTGACCGCGCAAACGTTGTCATGCACTTTGAGGGCAACTCCTCTGAGCCCGATTTCAATCAGGCCCGCATGATTTCCTCTCATATCTGCGATGCGTATCGTGCCGGTGAGCTTGACCGTGTCGAGCTTGTCTACCACCACGCCAAGAACCGCGTGGATCAGGAGCTTCGCGTCGAGCATCTGTTGCCGCTCGACCCCGAGATGATCGCTATGGCCCACGGTCCGCGTAAGAACGAGACCGACGCCCCTAAGCGCATCTCGTCCACGTTCGAGTTCGTGCCCTCTCCTGAGCATGTTCTCGGCAAGCTTGTGCCGTCTTATATCCTGACGGTCATCTACCAGGCCCTGATCGATTCGGCGGCTGCCGAGCAGGGTGCACGCCGCAAGGCCATGCACTCCGCGACGGAAAACGCCACCGCGATCATCTCGACCCTTACCCGCACGTATAGTCGCGTGCGCCAGGCTTCGATCACGACCGAGATCAACGAGATCGTCGGCGGAGCCTCAGCATTGGAGGAACAGTAATGGCTAATAACACCGTAAAGCTTGCGGTCGAGGAAGCCACCAAGAAGACGACTGCCGGTGATGGTCGCATCGTGCGAATCATCGGCCCTGTCGTCGACGTCAAGTTTGACGGCGCGGTGCCCCCGATCTACAACGCGCTCACGGTCGAGGCCGAGACCCCGATCGGTCATCTGAGCACGATCCTTGAGGTCGAGAGCCAGCTTCCGGGCGGCGTCGTCCGCACGGTCGCCATGTCCTCGACCGACGGCCTGCAGCGCGGCCTCATCGCCACCGATACCGGTGAGCCCATGAAGATGCCCGTTGGTCCCAAGACGCTCGGTCGCATTTGGAACGTCATGGGCAAGCCCGTCGACGGCAAGCCCATGCCCGAGGTGGAGGAGTTCTACCCCATCCACCATGCAGCGCCCCGCTTTGACGAGCTCACCACCAAGACCGAGATCTTCGAGACCGGCATCAAGGCCGTCGACCTGCTCGAGCCCTACATCCGTGGCGGCAAGACCGGCCTGTTCGGCGGCGCCGGCGTCGGCAAGACCGTTCTGATTCAGGAGCTTATCAACAACCTCGCCCAGGAGCACGGCGGCACCTCGGTGTTCACCGGTGTCGGCGAGCGTACCCGCGAGGGCACCGACCTGTTCCTCGAGATGAGCGAGTCTGGCGTTATCGACAAGACCTGCTTGGTTTATGGTCAGATGAACGAGCCGCCTGGAGCGCGTCTGCGCATCGGTCTGGCCGGCCTTACCACCGCTGAGTACTTCCGCGATCGCGGCCAGGACGTCCTGCTGTTCATCGACAACATCTTCCGCTTCTCCCAAGCGGGTTCCGAGGTTTCCGCACTGCTGGGCCGTATGCCGTCCGCCGTTGGTTACCAGCCCACACTGGCTACCGAGATGGGTGACCTCCAGGAGCGCATTACCTCGACCAAGACGGGATCCATTACCTCCGTCCAGGCTGTCTACGTCCCCGCAGACGACCTGACCGACCCGGCGCCTGCCACGACGTTTACGCACCTCGACGCCACCACGGTTCTTTCGCGTAGCATTTCGTCGCTCGGCCTGTTCCCGGCTATCGACCCGCTCGCATCTTCCTCCGACGCTCTCGATCCCTCGATCGTTGGCGAGGAGCACTACCGTGTCGCCGTCAAGGTCCAGGAGCTCCTGCAGGAGTACTCCGACCTTCAGGACATCATCGCCATTCTGGGTATGGACGAGCTGTCCGAGGAGCAGCGCCTTACGGTCAACCGTGCCCGTAAGATTCAGCAGTTCCTCTCGCAGTCCTTCCACGTCGCCGAGAAGTTCACCGGCAACCCCGGTGTCTACGTCCGCGTCGAGGATACCGTCCGCTCTTTTGCCGAGATTGTCGACGGCAAGGCCGATGACCTGCCCGAGCAGGCTTTCCGCTATGCTTCCACGATTGAGGACGTGCGCGAGCGCGCCCGCAAGATGGGGGAGAAGTAGGTTATGCGTATCCGCATCGTGTGCCCCGTGAGCTGCGCCTATGAGGGCGACGCTGCGTTTGTGTCGATTCCGTCCACGGATGGCGAGTTTGGCGTCCTGCCTGCTCACTCCAGCGAGATCTGCACGATCGACCGCGGTTACGTTCGCGTTTCCGATAAGGCCATGGGCACTGTCGACCACACGTTTGCCGTGGCCGGCGGCTATGCCCAGGTTGCGGACGATGTCGTGACCGTTCTCGCCGAGCGCGCTTGCGATTTGGCGACCGTCGATGCCGACAAGCTTAAAGCTGATATTCAAGGTTTTGAAGAGAAGCTGGGTAATTTGTCGGAGGATGATGCACGCCGCGCCTACCTCTATAATGAAATCGCATGGTGTAAGCTCAAGCTTGCCCAATAGTCAAACGATTTAGCGTTCGACCATTTGCGAACACATCATGCCCGGGATGGCCCAGCCACCCCGGGCATGCTTTTTGAAAGGGTAGACCTTGGATATTATCCGCGTTGAGGGTGGCCACGCCATCGGAGGCTCCGTGCCCGTCTCGGGTGCCAAGAACTCCGCGCTCAAACTCATGGCGGCAACGCTTCTGGCGCCGGGCAAGACGACGCTGCAGAACGTGCCCGATATTTCCGATGTCCACGTGATGGGCAAGGTGCTCAAGGGCATGGGCGCTACGATCGATGTTCTCGACGAGCACACGCTCGAGATTGATACCTCTCAGGTCGATTCATGGGAGGCCCCCTACGAGCTCGTTGCCAAGATGCGCGCTTCCACCGCCGTCATGGGACCCCTGCTGGGCCGCTTCCATCGCGCCAAAATTGCCATGCCGGGCGGCTGCAACCTGGGTGCTCGCAAGATCGATATGCACATTCTTGGTCTTGAGGCCCTGGGCGTCGAGTTTGATACCGCCCACGGCTATATCAACGCCAGCGCGCCTCAGGGCCTGCGCGGCACCACCGTCACGCTCGAGTTCGCCAGTGTCGGTGCGACCGAGAACCTCATTATGGCATCCGTGCGCGCGCAGGGTACCACGGTTATCGACAATGCCGCCCGCGAGCCCGAGATCGTCGATCTCGCCAACATGCTCAACGAGATGGGCGCCAAGATTGTTGGCGCCGGCACTCCCGTCGTGACTATCGAAGGCGTGGAAGAGCTCCATCCTGTTACCCATCGCGTAGTAGGCGACCGCATCGAGGCCGGTACCTTTATCGTTGCCGGTGCGTTGATGGCCGACGATCGCGGTGTCGATGTCACGGGCTTTTGCCCCATTCACTTGGGCATGGTGCTCAAGAAGATGGAGCTCATGGGTATCGACTGCGAGCGCGTCGAGGATGGCGTCCATGTGAACCGTGCCGAGCGTATCAAGCCGGTCGACATCCAGACGCTTCCGTTCCCCGGTTTCCCGACCGACATGCAGGCGCAGATTATGGTGCTCTCCGCCCTTGCCGACGGCAGTTCCGTTATTACCGAAAACATCTTCGAGAATCGCTTTATGTTTGCCTCTGAGCTGGTGCGCATGGGTGCCGACATTCGTATCGAGAGCCATCATGCCATGATTCATGGCGTCAAGGGCTTCTCGGGTGCACAGGTTACCTCGCCCGATCTGCGCGGCGGAGCGGCCCTCGTCGTAGCGGGCTTGATTGCCGACGGGACGACCGAGGTTTCGGCTATCCATCACATCAAGCGCGGCTACGAGCATTTTGTCGAAAAGCTGCAGGCGCTTGGCGCGCATGTCGAGCATGCTACCGTCCCCGATCCCGTCATCTACTAATACAGGTTGCCTATGTTTAATAAAAAGCCCCTCGCGGATACCACCACTCGAAGACCCTCAACTGGTGCGCAGGCCAAGATCTACAGTCGCGATAACGTGGCTCGTTATTCCGAGCGAGCTCGCCAACGTCGTCGTAGCCACACGATTCGTCACGTCGCGCTCATTGTCGTGCTTGGCGTGCTGCTGAGTGCCACTACCGCTGCCGGCCTGTGGTTTGCCACCATTATGGGCAAGCTCGGCGATTCTAATGTCATTACCGACAATCTGCGTCGGGTTCTGGTTGACACCGATGAGGCAAAGGATCCGTTCTACGTGCTGCTTCTTGGCACCGACGGCCGTCCGGGCGAGGATACGTATCGTGCCGACTCGATTATCCTGGCACGCATCGACCCCACGCAAAAGCAGGCGACGCTCATTTCCGTTCCGCGCGACACCAAGGTCGAGTACAAGGGCGAGACCATGAAGATCAACGCCTGCCATACCGTTGGCGGCGCCGAGGCCATGGTCGAGGCGGTCAACGAGCTGTGCGGTGTTCAGATTTCCCACTATGCCGAGGTCAGCTTCGACGGTATGCAGGCGCTGATTGATTCGGTTGGCGGTATCGACATTAACGCAACCGATGATGTTGACGACCCCGAGCACCTGGATATTAAGATTACCGCTGGCCAGCAGCATATGGACGGTGCCACCGCCCTTACCTATGCCCGCTGCCGCTACACCTATGCCGACGGCGATTACACGCGCATGCGCCACCAGCGTCAGGTGCTTGGCGCCCTTGCCAACCAGATTCTCAATAACTTCGATGCCACGAAGATCTTTGGCCTGGTTAATTCGCTGTCCGATATGCTCGTAACCGATATGAGCGTTCAGGATATCGTGGCTACGGTCAATGCCATGCGCGGTATGGATGTCGACGGTATCTACTCGGCCAACCTGCCCTCGTACGCCGACGACAGCACCATGATCGACGGTGTGAGCTACGTCTTTGTCTACGAGGACGAGCTCAAGGAAATGATGGAGCGCGTCGATGCCGGCAAGGATCCCAAGGGTCCCAACACCATGGGTCTTTCCGACGGTTCCAGCTCTACGATCGGTGACCTCAGCAACAACACGTCTGACGACTACGCAAACGGTACCGCAACCTCATCGGTCAGCTCTGACGATTCTGATGACTCAAGCGATTCGAGCGATTCGGACTACTACGAAGAGCCCACCGGTGACGGCAACGGCTACGAAGCCAATTATTAGGGTTACGCGGGCTTACCAGCCCGCGTAACCAGTTGACGCTGCAAACCCGCCAGAGCGGCAATCTGCCTTTCAACTTCGGCGGCATGATCAAAAGATCAATGCCGCCTCGTTTCAAGGCACCTTGCTCGCTCTGGCGGGTTTTCGCTGTCGTTGCCAAAACATCGGCGTTGCCTTGGTCCGGACTAGTCGTTGGGTAGTCATTGGGGACGTTCTTAAACGACTAGTCAAACAAGAACGTCCCCAATGACTACCCACAAAGCGAGAGTGGATCTCGTCATTTTGCGGCACTTGGGGACGTTCCTTTTCTGCCGGCAGTTAGGGACACTCCCTGTACAAAAACCGCCCCGTCCTCTGTAGAGGACGGGGCGGTTTGTCTTTTAGGCTTGAGCGGCCAGGCTTATGCAAAGCGGGCGACGAGCTCCTGGAGCACGTCGGTCATCTTGACGAGCGAACTGACCGGGACGAACTCGTTGACGCCGTGGTAGCAATAGCCGCCGGTGGAAAGGTTGGGGCAGGGCAGACCGCGGAACGACAGCTGCGCGCCGTCGGTGCCGCCGCGAATCGGCAGCACTTGGGGCTCAACGCCGCAGGCAAGGTAGGCTTCCTTGGCAACATCAATAAGCTCGGGAAAGTCACAAACGATCTCGGCCATATTTCGATACTGCTGCTTAATCTCGACCGTCACGCGCTCCTCACCCAGACGCTGGCTGAGCATCGAGGCGGCGGCATCAATAAGGTCGAGTTTCTGCTGGAACTTGGCGGCGTCATGGTCGCGGACGATATAGCGCGCTGTGGCGTGATCGACGGTCGCAGATACACCCTCAAGGTGATAAAAGCCCTCGTAGCCTTCCGTATACTCCGGGCGCTGCACGTAGGGGAGCAACGCGTTGAAGTCGCAGAACAGATTGCCTGCGTTGACCATACGGCCCTTGGCGTCGCCCGGGTGGATGGACTGGCCCTCAAAGCGGACGGTCGCCTCGGCGGCGTTAAAGCACTCCCACTCCAGCTCGCCGATGGGGCCGCCGTCGACCGTGTAGGCGTACTTGCAGCCAAAGGTATCGATATCCAACAGCTCGGCTCCGTGACCGATCTCCTCGTCAGGGCAGAAGCAAATGCCGAGTGCGGGATGGGGCAGAGAAGGGTCCTGAGCGATACGCGCGACAAGCGACATGATCTCGGCGACGCCTGCCTTGTCGTCCGCGCCCAGCAGCGTGGTGCCATCGCTGCAGACCAGGTCCTCACCCGCGAGGTCGTTCAGGGCGGGAAGCTTGGCAGTACTCATGGCAACGGGCTTACCGTCAACCGTGCCGCAGACCAGGTCGCCGCCTTCGTAGTGTACGATGTGTGGCTTCACGCCGGCGCCCGGTGCAACTTCGGTGGTGTCGAGATGGGCGATCAGGCCCAGGGCGGGCTTGTCCTCAGCGCCCGCACTTGCGGGGATATGCGCGCAGACATAGGCGTGCTCGGTCACGTGGGCATCTTCCGCACCAAGCTCGCGCAGCTCTTCAGCCAGCACGTTGGCAAGGTCAAACTGAACGGCGCTCGAGGGTACCTGGTCGCAGTTTGCATCCTCGGACTGCGTGTTGATCTGGACGTAGCGCAAAAAGCGTTCGAGGACATCGGGGCTCGTGGTGGTGTTTTCCATAAAGACCGCTCCAATCTTGGTCGTCGTGTGCAACAAGAACTCTAGCACGGTATGCCACGGCATACCATGACGCTTGGATGGGGTAGAATCAGCCATTGAATGCAGAAGGGACGGAAGATCATGGATACGACAAATAGCTCGCGCGAACTACATCTGACGGTGGCGAACGAAGACTACTTGGAGTGCATGGTTCGCATTGAAAGCGAAGAGGGGGAAACCAACGGCGTGCGATCGGTCGACATCGCGCAGCGCCTTGGCGTCTCCAAGGCATCGGTCAATAAAGCGGTTTCGGCGCTCAAGGCATCCGAGCTTGTCGAGCAATCGCACTATGGCAAGGTAATCCTGACCGATCGCGGCCGCGAGGTTGGCACGGCTATCTGGTACCGTCATCGCCTCATCCGCACGTTTTTGGTTCAGGAGCTCGGTGTCGAATTTGAGCGAGCCGATTCCGAGGCCTGCATGATGGAGCATGCGCTATCCGAGGACACGATGAGCCGCTGGCTCGCCTATCTCGAAAAGCAGGGAATCAGCGTCGAGGAATAGCGGGATATATATGGATACGAGTTATTACAACCGCTTTGGTGCCGAGGAACTTACGCGCCGCTTGTCGAGCGAGACCTTGTTGGCGCAGGGCCCCATGGGCAGTGTTCTGTTGAGTGAGTACGACGCCGCCGATATTCCACCGGCGTTTTGGAATCTGGCGGAGCCGCAGACCGTTTCTCGTATCCATCGCTTGTATGTCGCCGCCGGTGCGCAGGTGCTCATTACCAATACCTTTCAGGCATCAAGCTATGCCCTCAAGCACGACCAGATTGCGCCGTCCGTGGCGGAGGTCAATCGCGGGGCCGTCGACGATGCCCGCCAGGCGCACCCTCAGCTGCTGCTGGGCTCGATGGGTCCGATCGGTATTGAGTGGTTTGCCGAGGACTCTGCCGAGTTTCGTGAGATCCGAGGCATTGCGCGCGAACAGGCGCACGCCTTGCTCAATGCTGGTGTTGATGGTCTGCTGATCGAGACGGTGACGTCTATCCGTAATTTGCAGCCCATGCTTGCCGGCGCTCGAGATGCCGCTGACGGCATGCCTGTCCTGGTGAGTTTTGTCGTTGATGACAAAGGCGACCTGTTGGGCGATGGCCTCAACATCGAGGCAGCCGTTTTGTACGCCGAAAAACACGGCGCAAACTCGGTTGGTGTTAATTGCTGTTCGCTTGCGGCCGCGAACGCGGCGGTGCCTAGGATGGTTGCATCGGCGACTACTCCCGTCACGGTGCGTCCCAACGTGGGCGATCCGGTCCAGACTCAGGATGGCCCCGTATGGCACGAGAACCCCGAAGCTTTCGCGCGCGCATGCATTGAATGGAGACATGCCGGTGCCGCAATGGTGGGCAGTTGCTGTGGAACCACGGCAATCACTACGGCAGCGATGGCCGAGGCGCTCGATATATAAAGGGCAAAACCGCTCCATACGGGGCGGTTTTTTTATTGCCTGCATGTCCTCGGCAGCATTTGCCCAAATGGTGAATGCTGGTGCCGGCAGGTTGCCGAGTGTGTATCGCGGGTATACCTCATGCGTACCATGATCCAAACACTGTGAGGTGTCTGCGCGTGTGCGCGATAATTCATTTTGGAACTGACGGTTGGCGCGCTCGCGTCGATGAGGACTTCACTGCCGATAACGTTGCCCGTATCGCCGATGCCGTCGGCGAGTTGTGGCAAAAGACCAATCCGGGCAAAACGGTATATATAGGGTTCGACACTCGGCCCCTGGCGCGCGAGTTCGCTGAGCTTGCGGCGGGTGTGCTAGCAGCGCACGGGCTAGACGCCGTGCTCGCTTCGCGACCTGTTCCGACCCCTGCTCTTACGTGGGCGGCGGCTTATGACGGTGAGGCGTGCGGCGCGCTCATGGTGACGGGGTCCCATCATCCGCAGGGTTATCTGTGTCTCAAGATTCGCATGGGTGACGGCTCGACCGCCAACCAGGATGTCATCGAAGAGCTCGAAGAGACCATGGCTCCCGAGCCAATGGGGATCGAGGGGCAATATCGCACCGCGGATATCATTCCTGACTATATGCAAGCGGTGGCATCGTTTGTCGATGCCGAAGCCATCCGCGCCGCGCACCTGCGCGTGGTTGTTGACCCCATGGGCGGCGCAGCCCAGGGCTATCTAGCCGACTTGCTGCGCGAGCTTGGCGTTGAGGTGCACGAGATTCACGCCGGGCAGGCGCCTGACCAAGAAGATATCTGCCCCGACCCCGTTGAGCCGTGGGTGGACGCTTGCGAGCATACGGTTATCGAGGACGGAGCTTGCGCTGGCCTGGTGACCGACGGCGACGCCGACCGTATCGGCGCGGTTGACGAGCGCGGCAGATATATACATCCGCATCAGATCATGGCGCTCGTTTTGGGCGACTTGGTTCAATTTCGTAATTTGGAGGGGCGCGTCGTCGTCAATCTTTCGTGCTCGACGCTCGTGCGTCGCATTGCCGAGGCGCTTGGCTGCCGCGTGACCGTCAAACCAGTCGGTTTCAAATATATAGCGGCAGAGATGAAGAAGGGTGGCGTCCTCATAGGCGGCGAAGAAGCCGGTGGTATCGGCATCGCCGCGCATATGCCCGAGCGCGATGGAATCCTCGCCTGTCTGATTCTGTGTGAGCTTATGGCAAAGACGGACGCGCCTTTGGGCGTTCTGGTCGACCAACTCGAGGACAGTTTTGGTAAGACGAGTTACGGTCGACGCGATTTGCGCCTTGAGGCCGAAGATGCCGAAACGTTACGAACCCTGCTGCCGGGCGTAAACCCCAAGTCGATTTGTGGCAAGGTGCCGCAAAACGTTAGTCATATGGATGGCTTGCGTTTAGCATTCGAGGATGACACGTGGCTGCTGGTCCGTCCTAGCGGGACCGAACCAGTGGTGCGCGTCTACGCCGAGGGGTTCTCGGTGGAAGAACGTGATGAGTTGCTCGATGCTGGCTGTGCTTTAGCTAGGGGAACGTATCCGCTTTAACCATGAGACTGCCTTATATAAAGAGATGCTCGGTGAGCGGTAGTTAACGGCTGGCAAACGTTAGTCGGATCCCAAATTGTGTAGGAAATGTGTACGCCCAGATTCCCGCCCCCGGGGGCCCTCCGGTCTGGCAATATATCTCCTTGCCGCGCGGCCCGGTCGGACCGGATCAGCCGCAGAGCGTGCACCTTGAGAACCGGATACTGCGAGGATGGACACACCAGATGTGTCGCATCCGGGCAGACATCGAACCATTTGAAATGGTCTAACTTGGATTTGTTTTTCGCAAGGCCGCCGAGAGGCGGCCCCGAGAAATTCCTTTTCCTATACTAAAACCATATGAATCGAACGGAACCGATCAGCGATGGACTGAGAGGACCGGACGGGCTCGAAGCCCATATATTTTGGACGGAGAGTTCGATCCTGGCTCAGGATGAACGCTGGCGGCGCGCCTAACACATGCAAGTCGAACGGCACCCCTCTCCGGAGGGAAGCGAGTGGCGAACGGCTGAGTAACACGTGGAGAACCTGCCCCCTCCCCCGGGATAGCCGCCCGAAAGGACGGGTAATACCGGATACCCCGGGGTGCCGCATGGCACCCCGGCTAAAGCCCCGACGGGAGGGGATGGCTCCGCGGCCCATCAGGTAGACGGCGGGGTGACGGCCCACCGTGCCGACAACGGGTAGCCGGGTTGAGAGACCGACCGGCCAGATTGGGACTGAGACACGGCCCAGACTCCTACGGGAGGCAGCAGTGGGGAATCTTGCGCAATGGGGGGAACCCTGACGCAGCGACGCCGCGTGCGGGACGGAGGCCTTCGGGTCGTAAACCGCTTTCAGCAGGGAAGAGTCAAGACTGTACCTGCAGAAGAAGCCCCGGCTAACTACGTGCCAGCAGCCGCGGTAATACGTAGGGGGCGAGCGTTATCCGGATTCATTGGGCGTAAAGCGCGCGTAGGCGGCCCGGCAGGCCGGGGGTCGAAGCGGGGGGCTCAACCCCCCGAAGCCCCCGGAACCTCCGCGGCTTGGGTCCGGTAGGGGAGGGTGGAACACCCGGTGTAGCGGTGGAATGCGCAGATATCGGGTGGAACACCGGTGGCGAAGGCGGCCCTCTGGGCCGAGACCGACGCTGAGGCGCGAAAGCTGGGGGAGCGAACAGGATTAGATACCCTGGTAGTCCCAGCCGTAAACGATGGACGCTAGGTGTGGGGGGACGATCCCCCCGTGCCGCAGCCAACGCATTAAGCGTCCCGCCTGGGGAGTACGGCCGCAAGGCTAAAACTCAAAGGAATTGACGGGGGCCCGCACAAGCAGCGGAGCATGTGGCTTAATTCGAAGCAACGCGAAGAACCTTACCAGGGCTTGACATATGGGTGAAGCGGGGGAGACCCCGTGGCCGAGAGGAGCCCATACAGGTGGTGCATGGCTGTCGTCAGCTCGTGTCGTGAGATGTTGGGTTAAGTCCCGCAACGAGCGCAACCCCCGCCGCGTGTTGCCATCGGGTGATGCCGGGAACCCACGCGGGACCGCCGCCGTCAAGGCGGAGGAGGGCGGGGACGACGTCAAGTCATCATGCCCCTTATGCCCTGGGCTGCACACGTGCTACAATGGCCGGTACAGAGGGATGCCACCCCGCGAGGGGGAGCGGATCCCGGAAAGCCGGCCCCAGTTCGGATTGGGGGCTGCAACCCGCCCCCATGAAGTCGGAGTTGCTAGTAATCGCGGATCAGCATGCCGCGGTGAATGCGTTCCCGGGCCTTGTACACACCGCCCGTCACACCACCCGAGTCGTCTGCACCCGAAGTCGCCGGCCCAACCGCAAGGGGGGAGGCGCCGAAGGTGTGGAGGGTGAGGGGGGTGAAGTCGTAACAAGGTAGCCGTACCGGAAGGTGCGGCTGGATCACCTCCTTTCTAGGGAGATAAATCTTCTAGAGAGATCAACTTAACTCGAATAGAGGGCAGGAGCCCGTCCGGTGGATGTCGCCCGGGGGAAGTCCCCGCAGCACCCGGTCCCCGGGGTCGCACCCGCGTACCTTGAGAGCCGCATAGCGATAGGAGAGAGATGGAAGATCATTCTTCCAGACTCGATTCTTTTCTGCGATTTATCAGACAGAATGATAGCAATCATTCATCCGATCCAAACAAGAAGAATTCACTTATATATGAGTGAGGAGCATCTGATCGCGAGCACAGTGAAGACACTGTGCCGCGGTATGAGATACCCGAATTGCGACATACGAGCGCTATTCATGATATCGATTAATTTTTATTAGCGACACGTGGATATCCCGCGGGCCCGAGAGCGGTCCCGCAAGATACCACGGGCGCACGGCGGATGCCTTGGCACAGGGAGCCGATGAAGGACGCGGCAAGCTGCGATAATCCCCGGCGAGGAGCACACATCCTTCGACCCGGGGGTCTCCGAATGGGCGAACCCATCCACGGAAGCGTGGATATCCCCCCGCTGAACGCATAGGCGGGGGGAGGACAACCCGGGGAACTGAAACATCTAAGTACCCGGAGGAGAGGAAATCAATCTCGAGACTCCCCGAGTAGCGGCGAGCGAAAGGGGACCGATGGCCAAACCGTCGAGCGGGCATACCCGGCAGGGGTTCCGCCGACGGGGTTGCAGGGCCGCGCATCCGGGGGCTGCCGCCCCCGGGCGCAGGTCCGGCTGGGGAGCGGAACGGCATGGGAGGGCCGGCCGCAGCGGGTGACAGCCCCGTACGCGAACCCAGACCGGACGGCGCGACGCGGTCCCTGAGTAGGGCCGGGCACGTGAAACCCGGTCCGAACCTGGGTGGACCACCATCCAAGCCTGAGTACTACCCTGTGACCGATAGCGCACCAGTACCGTGAGGGAAAGGTGAAAAGCACCCCGGGAGGGGAGTGAAACAGTACCTGAAACCGTGCGCCCACGAGCAGTCGGAGCACCCTTCGGGGTGTGACGGCGTGCCTTTTGTAGAATGAGCCAGCGAGTCGCTGGCGCGGGGCGAGGTTAACCGAAAGGGAGCCGGAGCGAAAGCGAGCCTTAACAGGGCGACTTGAGTCCCGCGCCGCGGACGCGAAGCCGGGTGAGCTATCCGTGGGCAGGCTGAAGCGGGGGTAAGACCCCGTGGAGGGCCGAACGCACGTCGGTTGAAAACGGCGGCGATGACCTGCGGATAGGGGTGAAAGGCCAATCAAACCCGGAGATATCTCGTTCTCCCCGAAATAGCTTTAGGGCTAGCGTCGCGCGTTCACCGCCGGAGGTAGAGCACCGGATGGACGAGGGGGCTTCGCCGCCTACCGAATCCAACCGAACTCCGAATGCCGGCGGCCCAGAGCGCGGCAGTCAGAGCATGTGGGCTAAGCTGTGTGCTCGAGAGGGAAACAGCCCGGACCGCCCGCTAAGGTCCCCAAGTTCCAGCCGAGTGGCAAAGGATGTGCGTCCGCCCAGACAACCAGGATGTTGGCTTAGAAGCAGCCATGCATTCAAAGAGTGCGTAACAGCTCACTGGTCGAGTGGACATGCGCCGACAATACACGGGGCTAAGCTGGACACCGAAGCGGCGGGATTTTATCTATATAGAATCGGTAGGGGAGCTTCCCATGGGCGGTGAAGCCGCCGGGCGACCGGCGGTGGAGCGCATGGGAGTGAGAATGCTGGCATGAGTAGCGAGAGACGAGAGAGTAACTCGTCCGCCGTGAACCCGAGGTTTCCTGGGCAAGGCTAATCCTCCCAGGGTCAGTCGGGGGCTAAGGCGAGGCCGGGAGGCGTAGCCGACGCGCAGCAGGCAGACATTCCTGCACCGCGCACGCGGCGCTACGACCGACGGGGCGACGGATGGGGGTGGCTCGGCGGGGTTCTGGACGTCCCCGTGATGGAGCGCGGCCCGCGGACCAGGGAAATCCGGTCCGCACGAGGGCGAGGCTCCGGACGAAGCATCTGAGCGAAGCGAGTGAGCCCGAGGTCCCTAGAAAAACCCCTAGGCAGGCGCGTGCGCGCCCGTACCGCAAACCGACACAGGTGGGTGGGTAGAACATACCGAGGCGATCGGGTCAACCATGGTCAAGGAACTCGGCACAATGGCCCCGTAACTTCGGGAGAAGGGGTGCCCGCGCGTACGTGAACGGACTTGCTCCGGGAGCGGAGGCGGGCCGCAGTGGAGAGGCCCAAGCGACTGTTTACCAAAAACACAGGACTCTGCAGAAGCCGCAAGGCGACGTATAGGGTCTGACGCCTGCCCGGTGCCGGAAGGTCACGCGGAGGAGTTAGCCGCAAGGCGAAGCCCCGAAGCCAAGCCCCGGTAAACGGCGGCCGTAACTATAACGGTCCTAAGGTAGCGAAATTCCTTGTCGGGTAAGTTCCGACCTGCACGAAAGGCGCAACGACTTGGGCGCTGTCTCGACCATGGACCCGGTGAAATTGCACTGGTCGTGAAGATGCGACTTACCCGCGGAAGGACGGAAAGACCCCGTGAACCTTCACTGCAGCTTGGCATTGGCCGCTGGTCCCGCGTGTAGAGGATAGGCAGGAGGCACAGATCCGGAGGCGCCAGCCCCCGGGGAGCCGCCCTTGGAATACTGCCCTCGCGCGACCGGCGTCCTAACCCGAGGCCGTCAACCGGCTCGGGGACCGTGCCAGGCGGGCAGTTTGACTGGGGCGGTCGCCTCCTAAAGGGTAACGGAGGCGCGCGAAGGTCCGCTCGGGACGGTCGGCAACCGTCCTTTTGAATGCAAGAGTACAAGCGGGCTTGACTGCGAGGCCCACAAGCCGAGCAGGTGCGAAAGCAGGCTCTAGTGATCCGGCGGCCCCGAGTGGGTGGGCCGTCGCTCAACGGATAAAAGGTACTCCGGGGATAACAGGCTGATCTTGCCCAAGAGTCCACATCGACGGCAAGGTTTGGCACCTCGATGTCGGCTCATCGCATCCTGGGGCTGGAGCAGGTCCCAAGGGTACGGCTGTTCGCCGTTTAAAGCGGTACGCGAGCTGGGTTCAGAACGTCGTGAGACAGTTCGGTCCCTATCCTCCGTGGGCGCAGGAGAATCGATGGAGGCTGCCCCCAGTACGAGAGGACCGGGGTGGACGCACCTCCGGTGAACCGGTTGTCGACCAACGGCACGGCCGGGTAGCCGCGTGCGGCGCGGATAACCGCTGAAGGCATCTAAGCGGGAAGCCGTTCCAGGGATTAGTTCTCCTTCCGGTAAGGGCCCAGGTAGACTACCTGGTCGATAGACGGCAGGTGCAAGGGCGGCGACGTCCTCAGCCGAGCCGCACTAATCGCCCGAGCTCTTCCGGAACCGCACCTCGCGGCCCGCGGGAC
>NZ_QRYG01000011.1:0-69679 GCF_003462845.1 Collinsella sp. AF15-51
CCTCGCGGTGACATCGTTTTTATGTCAACCTTGGTCTAACAGAGCCAAACAATAAGCGAAACGCGAAAAGGGGGCTCGCCATGTGGTGGGTCCCCTTTTGAACATTGGAGAAGACTATGGGCATTAAAGCGTGTGCGGCTGGTTTTTGCTGCGCGGACGTCTATCAGAACATCGGCGTGTTCTATCCGACTGGCAATGGCATTGACTGGGGTATCCATCTTGCACGAATGGGCGTTTCGGTATCCGCCGTGTCGGTTGTCGGCAAGGACGAGTACGGAGACAAGATGAGAGAGGCGCTGGCCGCTGAGGGGTTCGATATCTCACATCTGCGGGTGGAGGATGGCGACACCTCGGTGATGCTCATGGCATTGAAAGACGGCGTCGATCGCGTGCATCTCGAGGCAATCGATGGCGTAATGGAGACATATCGTCCGAATGAAGATGACCGGGCGTTTATCCTAGAGCATGACATCATCCATACCGACCTGTTTGGCAATTGTTTGGACCTCCTGCCCGAATGGCATGATGCGGGCAAGACGGTGGTTATGGATTTCTCGGTGTTCAGCCAGGATCCCGAATATGCCTGTGAGGCTCATTTTCCTTACGTAGACTATGCGTTCATGTCGTTTGAAGAGGACACTCCGGAGCTGCGAGACTGGGTACGCTACGTGCAGGAATTGGGACCGCGCGTTGCGGTTGCCACGCTTGGCGAGAAGGGAAGCATTGCCTATGACGGTGAGCGCTTCTATGAGTGCGGGATCGTACCGGCGGAGAAGGTCGTTAATACCGTGGGTGCCGGCGACTCGTATATTGCCGGGTTTACCAAGGGCGTGATCGATGGCCTTGATATTCCGGCGTGTATGAAGGCGGGCGCTGAGCTGTCGTCCCGAGTGATTGGTTCGTTTGAGCCGTACTAGGGTCAAATGCCTGGAAAGGAGTACGAAATGGTTATCGACATGTTGGTCCATCCTATGCTCTACGGCGAGATCTGTACGCCGGGTGATGAGCCTGATGGATTCGGTTTTTGGTCACGAGAATTTGGTATGGGGCATATGGGCCCCATGGATTGGGATGAGCTTCAAGTCGAGATGGACGTCTGCGATGTGCAGAAGAGTGTGCTCATGCCGCTCGATGTAACCACGGCATGCGGAGGGCATTTTGGCACCAATGACCAGATTGCCATGCTGGTTGCCGCGCATCCCGATCGTCTGTGGGGATTTGCGAGCGTAGATCCGCAGGTGAACGGTGCCGCAGGCGAATTGGAGCGCGCCTTTACCGAGTTGGGGGCAAAGGGGCTTTGCCTGCATCCGGCAAAGCAGGGTTTTGCCCCCGATGATGCTGTGGCCGAGCCGCTTTATGAGCTGTGCGAGCGCTATAACAAGCCGGTGGTTTTCCATGCCGGTATGTCTTGGGAGCCGGGTGCAGAGCTCTCGCGCAGTAACCCGCTTGCATTTGAGCACACAATCGCAACGCATCCAAATGTGCGTTTTAGTTTGACCCACTTTGGCTGGCCCTGGGTGCGCGAGACCGTGGCGATGCTGCTCAAGTATCCCAACTGCTACGCGGACACCTCTATCACTTATATCGATTCGCCCGAGGAAATGATGCAGCGTCTTTTCACGGTCGATATGGGGCCGCTGTGGTATGAGCGCGCGCTATCGCATCAAGTGATGTTCGCCAGCAATACGCCGCGCTTCCGTGCATTCAAACTCAAGCGGGCGCTCGATACCGTGCCCATGCGCGATGATGCGCGAGAAAGGCTCTACTGGGGTAATGCCCTGCGTTTTCTTGAAGGGGATGAGTGAACATGGTGACGCTCGAGACATTGAGCTATCTATCGACTGCTCCGGACCAGTTCATCGATATTACCGAGGACGTGCGCGCTGCCATCGAACGCAGCTCGGTGACCAATGGCTTGGCGGCGATTATTTTGTCGCATACGACCTGCGGAATCGTGGTAAACGAGGGGCTGCCCTGCGTGGAGACGGATCTTATGGAGACGCTTGATCGCATCGCCCCACTCGATGCCCCCTATGCGCATGCACACTTCCTGCCGAGCTATGGAGCCACCGGTAACAACTCCTGTGGGCATATCAAGAGCATGATTTGTGGAAACAGTTGCTTCTTTCCCGTCCAAGATGGCCACATCGTGTGCGGAGGTGCCCAGAACATCTATCTTGCGGAGTTTGACGGTCCGCAGAAGCGAAAAGTGTACGTCGAGGTGCTGGGGGAGTAACGCCCCTGCAATGACCCTAAGAAGGAGCACGTTATGTCGTTTCTAACCTCGATGTTCAAGACCGAAAAGCCGGTTATCGGAATGCTGCATCTGCGTCCTCTGCCGGGCGATCCACTGTATTACCCGGGCGGAAGCGTGTCGCAGGTCGTGGAAGCCGCCAAGCGCGATCTCGAAGCGTTGCAGCAGGGCGGTGTCGATGGCATTTTGATTACCAATGAGCTCTCGATGCCCTATGAGCAGCACGTTTCTCCCTCAACCCTTGCATCGATGGGCTATGTTATCGGGGCTCTATCCCATGATCTGTCGACTCCTTGGGGAGCTGAGGCTATTTACGACGGTGATGCCACAATCGAGCTGTGCGCTGCCGTCGATGCGCAGTTCACGCGCTGCAATTTTTGCGGTGCCTGGGCCGGTGATCTTGGGCTGATTAACCGAGATTTCGCGCACACCATGCGTCGCAAGGCGGCGCTGCGCTTGGACGACTTCAAGCTTTTTCACTTCATCACGAGCGAGGGGGAGGTTTATCTCAACGACCGCACGACTGCGGACATTGCAGATTCACTTCTCTTTAATTGCCTACCGGATGCGATGGTCATCAGCGGTTCGGCTGCCGGTCGTGGCGCTTCGGGCGAGCTTGCCGATGAGGTCCGTGAGCGTGTTGGCGAAGTACCTGTGGTATGTGGCACCGGTTGTCGCGAAAATACCGTGGCTGACGTATTTGCTCACTACGATGGCGCGTTTGTCGGCACCTGCTTAAAGCGCGACGGAAAGCTGGATGCCCCGGTTGATGTTGAGCGGGTAGCTCGTTTTATGGCTGCCGCTCGTACGGCGCGAGGGGAGTAGGCACCTATGGCGCTCTATCTGGGTATTGATATTGGGACAAGCGCCTCTAAAGGCGTTTTAATCGATGATCGATGCAACATCGTTTGTCAAGCCTCTTGTGGACACGAGACGGACAACCCGTGTGATGGATGGTACCAGCATGATGCGGAGGCAGTTTGGTGGGGCGATTTTTGCCGCTTGTCGCGCGAGCTGGTGGCGCGATCGGGGGTTAGCGCGGCACAGATCGGATGCGTGGGCCTTTCCGCATTGGGTTGCGACTGCGTACCGGTCGATACCGAGTGCAATGCGCTGGCGCCCGCGATTTTGTATGGAGTCGATGCACGTTCGAAGCCGCAGATTGACGAGCTTCTTTCCGAATATGGGTCAGACCGCGCACGCGAGCTTTTCGGACACGATCCCTGTTCGTCAGATATTGCTCCCAAGATCTTGTGGTTTAAGGAGAATATGCCCGAGGTGCACGAACGTGCCGCGAAGTTCCTGACGGCGTCATCGTTTCTGTGCGCGAAGTTGACGGGGCGTTTTACGGTGGACCGTTATTTGGCGGAGGATTTTCTTCCCCTATACGACCGCTACACTTGGAAGGTTGATGCTCGGGAATGTGCTCGTTTCTGCCGGACTGACCAGATGGCGGAGGTAATGTCGGCTACCGATATTGCCGGGGTGATTACGCAGCGTGCGGCTGAGGCGACGGGGCTCGCGGCAGGGACACCTGTCTTAGTGGGAACGGGCGACTCTGGTGCCGAGGCCATTTCGACGGGTGTGTTCCGTCCCGGCGATATGATGGTTCAGTTGGGGAGCACGGCGTATTTCATCTACCTAGCTGATCATATGATCGATGATGCCCGCCTGTGGCCAGGGACGTTTATCATTCCCGGAACTTACGGGATCTGCGCGGGGACCAATACGGCGGGTGCGCTCACATCGTGGCTGCGCCAAGAGCTGTATCGCGACGCTGTAGAGGCCGAGGGCCACGGTGGCCCCGATGCATATTCGGTTATGGCGCATGATGCCGCCGATGTGGCGCCGGGTGCCGATGGGCTCCTGTGTCTGCCGTACTTTGCAGGGGAGCGTACTCCGCTCAACGATCCCGAGGCGCGTGGCGTCTTCTTTGGCCTGACCGGAAGGCATACACGAGCCCATATGGTTCGCGCCGCCTTGGAAGGCGTCGCGTATACCGTTGCATCCCATGTCGACATTATCGAGCGAGAGCATGGACTGCCAATTGGGCGCATTATGCTTGTCGGAGGTGGAACCAAGAATCCAGTTTGGATGCAAGCTATCGCCGACGTATGCGGGCGCGAGGTCTCGGTTGCCAAGGTTACGGTGGGCGCATGCTTCGGTGATGCCATCATGGCAGCTCTCGCAGGTGGCGCCTATGCATCATGGGATGAACTCGCCCAAGTCCTTGGCGTTGCACAAACAATCGTGCCCGATATGGCTGCCCACGAGCTATATGCGTCGCGCCGCCATATCTTTGACGAATTGTATGCACGCAACCGTGATCTCATGCATGAATTGGTGTAATGCCGCCGAGCTGTACCGCCTTCCAATAGGGACTGCGTTGTGCGATTCGCATGCCCCTTGGCATTTTTGCCACAGGGGTTAGCGAAGGTCAAAAACAGAGTGCGCATTTGCTAAAACTGCCGACTCGATGCGCTTAGCGTCACAGTTTTTGAGTGAGGCAATGCGCATCGAGGTTCTTGCGAGCGATCTGATGAGCGACTGTGCGCTTGTCTCTGTGTTTGGTTCGGCTGGCACATCGGTCTCGAGCAGTAGACGGTCGAGTGGAATCTGTCGGGCATATTCGCGTCCACGTTTAGACGCGAGCATGCGTTCGTTGACGGAAAAATAGCAGCCTGCATTACGCGCGCGGACGAGTTCGTCCGAAGTGCCGCTAAACCAGTGGAAGATGATAAAGGGGGAGTCGGGATTTGGGATGAGTAGTCCATGCGATTCGAGGACGTCCAGTACGGTTCCTGCCGAATGAATGGCGTGAATTGATATCACGCGCCCAGCAAGAGCATGCTGCGCGAGCGTATCGCAGAGCCGATTAAGTGCCTGTATTTGTAACGGCTCGCTTCCAGCAAAGCGTGCGGAAAAGTCGAGCCCGATCTCGCCGATAAAACGCTCTTGTGCAGCGACTTCGCAAAGTAGATCGATTTCGGCGGGTCCGCATCGACCGTCGACGAGCCACCAGGGATGGAGGCCTACACCCACGATGATGTTCGGGTGGTGACTGCCACGCGTTTTTGCTGCCACGAAGTCGCGTGGGTCGACGCCGCAGTCAAATAGAACCAGGCCCAGTGCCGCCGACTCATCGGCAACGGTATCCGGGCAGGCCATCAAATCAAGATGACAATGCGTGTCAAAGAATCGCGGTTCCATCGCAGGACATCCTGCTAGTCCAGGCGCTGGCCATCGGAGCGTACGCGTTCGGTGCCGCGCCCGCCGATCTGGCGGATAACCTCGCCGGCAATCATTTGACCCATGATGGGCGGCATAAAACTGGCAGTTCCCAGCTCGGTGCGCTCGTGGATGTTGGAAGGGTCGCGGGGCTGTGTCTTAACCGATTCCTCGCAGCTAAACAGTACGTGTAGGCTCTTGATTCCGCGCTTCTTGCATTCTTTGCGCATAATGCGGCTCATGGGGTCACGTACCGTATCGAAGATGTCGGCAAAGCGGAGGCACTCGGGATGGAGTTTGTTGGCCCCGCCCATGGAGCTAACCAAACGGATGTCATGGTCCTGAGCATATTTGGCAATGGTGAGCTTGGCCGAGATGGTGTCGATGGCGTCGACGACGTAGTTGAGCTTGCCGCCCGTCTGCTCCAAAACGCTCGCGAAGAAATCATCGATGTTGTCGCTCAGCAGATATTCAGTTCGCTTGATGACGGTGGTGGCGGGATTGATATCGTGGATCATGGCTTCCATAACATCGACCTTTCGCTTGCCGACGGTGCTGTGAAAGGCGATGGCCTGGCGATTGATATTGCTGGGCGCGATGGTGTCCTTGTCCAGAATCACAAAATGCCCGATGCCGCCGCGGGCAAGTGCCTCGCAGCAGCTAGAGCCCACGCCTCCGCAGCCGAGTATCAGCACCGTGGCGTTGGCGAGCTTGTCGAGTGCCTCGCGGCCCATGATGATCTCGAGCTTGGTGTCGCGTGTCTCGACGGGAGCTGCGGCTGCTGATTCGGTCATAGATATCCTCCGATGGGGAAGCGGGTCGTGTTTAGCTATCGTCATTATAGGTATTATCGCGATTCCATTTGAGCCCTTGAGGCTTGTTGAAATGGGACCGGGATTCGCATAAGATGAAGCAGATGGCACCCGTTGCAGCGGGTTGGCCAACTCCAAAACACGTTTGTAGCGTGAGAAGTGGCTGTCTTCGCATTACGCGGAGGCGGCTATTTTTTTGAGTACAAGATTAGATAGTTAGACAAACATCTAAATATCGAGTATAGTGTGCACGTCGCGAGAGACAGCGAGAGGAGGTTCTATGCCGGGAGAGGGTTTTAAGGCGCTTGCCGATCCTACACGGCGACGCATTTTGGAGCTACTGCGCGAGGGCAACCGCACGGCAGGGGAGCTTGCCGAGCATTTTGACATTAGCAAGCCGTCGCTGAGCCATCACTTGGCGACGCTTAAAAACGCCGGGTTGGTGACCGACGAGCGCCATGGCCAAAACATCGTTTACAGCTTAAACACCACCGTCATGCAGGACTTGATTGGCTGGTTTATGGGCTTTACAGACACTGAAGGTGATGAGGATGAATAACGAAAACAAGGGCATTCACGCCACGGGGGTATCGCCGCGTGTATGGGCCATGCTTGTTGTGGTCTGCGCTATTAATGTCGCGGCGCACCTTATGGTGATGCCGAGCTTGCCTGCACAGATTCCCACGCACTGGGGAGCGAACGGCGCCGTCGACGGTTGGGGCCCTAGCTGGATGGCCTCCGCGCTCGGCGTGCTGCCTCTGGCACTTCTTGCAATGTTCTACGTGGTGCCACGCATTGACCCCAAAGGTGAGGCATATCGAACCTCGGGCAAGTTCTATCAGGGCTTCGTAATCGCCTTCACCTTGTTCATGTGTGCCATAAGCTGGTTGGGTGAGCTTACGGTCTGGGGCGTGGTGCCGGCGGTCGGTTCGGTCAACGTGCTGATTTCCGGTGCTATCGGTTTGCTGTTCATCGGCGTAGGCAACTACTTGCCGCGTGTGAAGCAGAACTATACGCTCGGTATCAAGACGCCTTGGGCGCTTGCCGATCCCGAGAACTGGCGCCGTACGCAGCGTTTTGGCGGCGCCTGCTTTATGGTGCTGGGCGTTGGCCTGATCGTGATGGGCGTGGCGGGCAGCGTGCTGTCGAGCGAAGTCGTCGCCGCGGTGATTGCGGTTCTGGCGTTTGGTTCAGCCGGAGCTGCCTACGTCTATTCGTATCTGCTGTGGCGCAAATCGCAGCGAGCCGCTCGTTAAGGTTGCGGAAAACTAGCGTACGCAGTTCATAGTATGTTCCGGGGGACTTTTCCCAGGTAGTATTAGGGGGTGTGGGCAACCATGCCCCTTTTTCGTTAAGTTTCAGAGCTGGTTTCCTCATTTCGTTTCCACTAAAGCGAATCAAGAATAGGGAAACAGCAGGTAGAAAGGATAAAACAGGCAAATGGCGGAGTTTATCTACCAGATGTATCAGGCTCGCAAGGCCCATGGCGACAAGGTAATCCTTGACGACGTGACCCTGAGCTTCTACCCCGGTGCCAAGATCGGTGTCGTGGGCCCCAACGGCATGGGCAAGTCGACCCTGCTCAAGATCATGGCCGGTATCGAGGAGGTCTCAAACGGCGATGCCAGGCTCACCCCCGGCTACACCGTGGGTATCCTGCAGCAGGAACCGCCGCTCGACGACGACAAGACCGTTATCGAGAACGTGCGCATGGCGTTTGGCGATATGATCGCCAAGGTCGATCGCTTCAATAAGATCGGCGAGGAGATGTGCGACCCGGATTGCGACATGGACGCCCTCATGGCCGAGATGGGCAAGCTCCAGGACGAGATCGATGCCGCCGACGGCTGGGATATCGATTCCAAGCTCGGCCAGGCCATGGACGCCCTGCAACTGCCCGATTCCGACATGCCGGTCAACGTGCTTTCCGGCGGCGAGCGCCGCCGCGTGGCCCTGTGCAAGCTGCTGCTCGAGGCTCCCGACCTGCTGCTGCTCGACGAGCCCACGAACCACCTGGACGCCGAGTCGATCCTGTGGCTCGAGCACTTCCTGCACAACTACCAGGGCGCGGTGCTTGCCGTCACGCACGATCGCTACTTCCTGGATAACGTTGCCGAGTGGATCTGCGAGGTCGACCGCGGTCACCTCTATCCCTACAAGGGCAACTACTCCACGTATCTGGAGACCAAGGCCGCGCGTATCGAGGCACAGGGCAACCGCGACGCCAAGCTCGCCAAGCGCATGGAGGCCGAGCTCGAGTGGGTGCGCAGCTCGCCCAAGGCTCGCCAGGCCAAGAACAAGGCCCGTCTGGCTCGCTACGAGGAGATGGAGGCCGAGGCCCGCGCAAGCCAGAAGCTCGACTGGATCGACATCCGCATCCCTGTGGGCCCGCGTCTGGGCAACAAGGTGCTCGAGGCCCATCACCTGCACAAGGAGTTCGATGGCCGCGTGCTCATCGACGACCTTTCGTTCACCCTGCCGCGTAACGGCATCGTGGGCGTCATCGGCCCCAACGGTGTCGGCAAGACCACGCTCTTCAAGACCATCGTGGGTTTGGAGCCGCTGACTTCGGGCGAGCTCGAGGTGGGCGAGACCGTCAAGATTTCTTACGTCGACCAGAACCGTTCCGGCATCGACCCCGATAAGAACCTATGGGAGGTCGTCTCGGACGGCCTGGACCACATGATGGTCGGCGAGACCGAGGTTCCGAGCCGCGCGTATGTGGCGAGCTTTGGCTTTAAGGGCCAGGACCAGCAGAAGCGCGCTGGCGTACTCTCCGGTGGCGAGCGCAACCGTCTGAACTTGGCGCTTACGCTCAAGCAGGGCGGCAACCTGCTGCTCCTCGACGAGCCCACGAACGACCTCGACGTCGAGACGCTGTCCTCGCTCGAGGCGGCGCTGCTCGAGTTCCCGGGCTGCTCGGTGGTCATTAGCCACGACCGTATGTTCCTGGACCGCGTCGCCACGCACATCCTGGCGTGGGAGGGCACCGACGAGAATCCGGGCAACTGGTATTGGTTCGAGGGCAACTTCGAGGCCTATCAGGCCAACCGTATCGAGCGCCTGGGCGAGGACGCAGCCCAGCCGCATCGTATCCACAGGAAACTTACCAGGGACTAGTTTGATGTGGCAAAGGGACAGCCCCTTTGTCACACGAACTTATGCTCAACCTGGGAAAATAAAAAAACGCGGCGAACGTTTTTGTGACGTTCGCCGCGTTTTGCTATTCGTTGGATTCTTCAACCTTGTCGATGGCCCAGGTGGCTCCGAGGCCGCCGGTGGTGTTGCGGCGAATGCGTACGGTGACTTCGTGGCGTTTGCCGGCCTGTGTGTAGCGCAGGGGGAAGCTCGCGCGGTTACGGCCGGCCTCGATGGTACCGCGCTCGCGAGCGATCCAGTAGTACTCGCCGACGATGCCGAGGGTGTCGGCGCCGTAGGGGAGATAAGTCGACAGCTGGTGCAGCAGCGGGCTAGGGCAGAAGACCTCGGTCGCGAAATCGATGGGGAAGTCCCCGGGGATGGTCGGTGCTGCGGGAGCGGGGGCCGGTGCTGAATTGGGGACCGGAGTCGGTGCAGGTGTGGGAGCCTGGTCACAGGCGGGTGCGGATGCGGACTCAATGACAAGTGCAGACTCAGATGCCGCTTCTGGCTTAGCTATGGAATCTGTCGGTTCCACGGAGATGGACGTGTCTTCGGTCCCGGTTTTGGCATCGGCCTGCGGAGTGTCCTCTGCCTCGACGTTCGGCTTGGCCTCGACCGGCGTGGATACCATGGTGGTGATGCCGGCGTTGGCGTTCTCGGGGTCGTAGACAACCGTGAGCGAGATGGCAGGCTGGGGCGCCTCGGGCTCCGGTGCTGCCTCGGCAGCATCTTGATCCGCGAGCTCGTCGGACTGATTGTCCTCGGTGTTGTCGCCAAAGACATCGTGGTTCTGGAACACGGGCGCCTCGGGCTGGCCAGCCGCCTCTTCGGTTGTCGACTTGGATGCCTCGTTGAGCTCCGCAGTGGCTTCCTGCTCGGATATGACTTCGGGATCGGTCGTGGCGGCGATTTCGGTTTCGGCCTCTGCTGTTACTCCAATAGCGACTTCGATCTCTGTCTCGGGTTCGGGTTCCGGCACGGCTCCAACCATGGCTTCGGGCTCGGGACGCTTAACGTGCTTGGGGCGCACGGCCTTCAGGTCCTTCTTGCCGCGCTTCTTCTTTTTGTAGGACTGCTTGGCGCCCTTGGTAGCCTTGCGCTTGTCCTCGTCCTTGGCAAGGGCGGCATCCCATGCCTCGTTGGCGATGACGGTGGCATACAGGCGGCCGCCTTTGAAGACGGTCAGCTTAATGCAGTCGTTAAGCTCCTCGAGCAATTCGCGCGTGGACTCGAAGCCCAGGTCATAAGCAGTCATGTCGTCTGCGGCGAGCGCCTCCTCGACCTGTGTCATAAATGTTTGCTTGCCGCATCCAATCGCATCGCGCAGCAGGCGATACAGATAGATGTGGTTGCCCAGCGCAAGCGTGGGCCTAACTATTGTCTTGCTCATGGCAAATCTCCTCTTTACATATGTAAAGCATCTTACCATCGCAGAGCGTTCGCCATGGCGGCGCCCAAGGCAAACAGGCGCGAACCGCTGTCGATTCGTGCCCGTTGTACAGGTTGCCTATCTGGGGATGCAGTGCCTAGTTGCCCGATGTCGTGCCTTGGCTTGAGCTGTCAGATGCCGTGCCGGACGCGGTTCCGCTCGAGCTGTTGGTGTTGCTGTTGTCGGTAGATCCCGTACTCGGTGTATTGCCATTCGCCTGGTCGCCCGTGCTCGGTTGAGAGCCGTCAGTCGTTTGGCTTGAGTCGGCCGTGCCGGATGGCGTGCCGCTGTTGGCCGTAGAGGAATCGGTGCCCTGCGATTGGTCTTGGGTGTTCGAGGACGAATTGGCAGAGGTGGAACTGTCTTGCGTGTCGTCCGTCTGCGTCTGCTGATCTTGAGACTGGGTGTTGTCATTTGCATCGCTCTCGGTCGTACGCGACGAAAGGATTGGCTCGGGGCGCTCGCCCAGGCCCTCACCGGCAGTGGTGATAAGGATGGCGCCGGCGCAAGCGATGACCGCGACGATGGCGATGGTGATCGAGAAGACGATGACCTTCTTTTGCGTCTGGCTGCGCTCAGCCGCCGCCTTGGCGCGCAGGCTGTTGGGAGCGACGCGCGCCGTGGTCGCGCGTCCCACAGCCTGGCGCATCTCCTGCGTTGTTGCGGCGCCACCTAGGTGTTCCTCGACATTGGGCTCAACGGGCTCGTAGGCGCCGGTAGGGTAGTCGACAGCGGCATGAGTGCCCTTGATTGCTTCGGCGCTGGCGGAGATAAAGTGGCGATAGACCTGCGAGGACACAACAGTGATGACTGAGCTCACAGCGGCACCAATCACCGAGCCGGCAATGCCGATCTTTGAAGCAAGCGCCACGCTCGTGGCGGCAGCTGCGGCGCCGGCGATGATCTGGGGAATGGAAATGTCATCGAACAGGCCCTTTTTGGGCGCGATGGCCATGGTCTGTCCGATGGAATGGTTCTCGTGCACGCCGTTGTTGAGCGATGCCGGCGTCATGACGCGCGTGCGCGGCGCGTCGGTGTACTTGGTTGTCATACGGGGTCCTCCCGGTTCGTTTAGTGCTGCGACAGGTTGTTCAGCCCTCAGGGTACCCAGTCGGTGTGAACCGGAGATGGATTCGCCCGCAACACCATCAACTCACCAAAGCGCGAAACTTCTTCTCAGGCTGATCGAATGAAGACGGGGCGAATCGTTCGGATGTCGAAAGGAAGGTTGACCGGATTTGAAATCCCGTGGAATAATCGGGCTCGCGGCGCTGTTGCTTGCGCCGGGTAGGGAGCGTCATGAAAATCCTTAAGCGGATCAACAACAATACGGTTATCTGCGTAAACGCCAAGGGCCGTGAACTCGTGGCAATTGGCCGCGGTATCGGGTTTCCCAATGGCCCCGATGAGGTCACACTCGATAAGATCGAGCGAACCTTCTACGGTGTCGACTCGCGCTACCTAGCGCTGCTCGACGAGATCGATCCTCAGGTGATGGAGTTCTCCGCCCAGATTGCCGATATCGCTCGCTCCAACATCTCGCGCGAGCTCTCGGCAAACCTTCCCTTTACCATGGCCGACCATATCGCTTTTGCCATCAAGCGCTGCCGCGAGCATATGTTTGTGCAGATGCCGCTTTCCTATGACGTGCAGCAGATGTACCCCATCGAGTACAAGATCGCCCAGTTCGCGCTCGAGGGCATCAATCGCGGCTTCAACGTTAAGATGCCGCGGGGGGAGGCGAGCGGTATCGCGCTCTGCATCGTCAACAGCGTGGTCGCCTCGTCTTCAAAGGCCAAATCCAATACGGTGCGTAAGGACGAGGTGATGCTCGAGAACTTCACCAAGATCATCGAGTCCGAGCTGGGGGTTTGTGTGGACCGCGACGGCTTTGACTTTTGCCGCTATGCCACACACGTGCGCTACCTGCTGGAGCGCGTGCAGACAGGAGAGCCCCTCAACACGGAGAACGGTGCGCTCTATGGGCCGCTTTGCGAGCAGCATCCCGATGTGGCCGTGTGCGTCGACCGCATGGCCGCGCTTATCGAAGAACGCTTTGACGCCGCGCTCGCCGATGAAGAGAAGGTCTACCTGATGCTCCATGTCAATCGCGTCTGCGCGGGATCCAGGTCCTGATTGACCGTTCATCGCCGAAATTCGACCGTTTGCCGGTTTCGACTTTCGTAAAAGCATCTGTTGGATGTAGTTTCGTAGTCACATAAGGTGTTATTCGAGAAGAGCCTCGAAGCATGACGTAGACAGTTCCCTGTCCGCTTTGTGCTTTGGGGCTCTTCTGTTTTTGTCTTCTTCTTGCTTTTCTCGATTTGCCTCGTGTCAGGCCTGCCGTAATCGGTTCTTCGCGTGTGCGCAAACGGGAAGACAGAAAAGCAAGGGAGTTCAGCTATGACTGACAATAAGAAAATCGCCGCGGACGTGCTCGAGGCCGTCGGTGGCAAGGAGAACGTGACGTTTGTTGCGCACTGTATGACGCGCCTGCGTTTTAACCTCAAAGATATCGATGCCCCCGATATCAAAGAAGTGAAGAAGATTGGCGGTGTGTTGGGTGCTCAAATCTCCGGAGGGCAGTTCCAGGTAATCGTGGGCCAAAACGTGCCCAAGGTTTATGACGAGCTCTGCAAGATCGGCGGCTTTGCCAAGCAGGACGCCATCGACGAGAACCTTGATGCTCCTAAGCAGAAGCTCACACCTAAGGTTATTGGCAATAACATCCTCAACTACCTGTCAAGCTCCATGGTGCCTATGATCCCCGTCCTAATGTGTGCTGGCCTGTTCAAGACCGTAGCGGTGGTGCTGGGACCTACGATGGCGGGCGTGCTGTCCGACACAAGCGACCTTTATGTTCTGATGAACATGGTTTATGACGCAGCGTTCTATTTTATCCCCATCTACCTTGGCTATAATGCGGCTAAGAACATTGGCGTAACGCCTGTCCTCGGTGCCTTTATGGGCGGCATTCTTATCGACCCGACCATGATTCAGCTTGCGACCGATGGAGCTCAGTTCTCCGTTTATGGCATTCCTTGCGTCGCCGCAAACTACACAAAGACGGTCCTTCCCATTCTTCTGTCCGTGTGGGCGATGAGTTATATCGAGCGCTTCTTCCGCAAATATGTGCCAGATACCCTTTCAACGGTTTTCGCGCCTTTCCTTACCATGGTCGTCGCTGTTCCTGTGTCTCTCTGCGCTCTCGCCCCTGTTGGTTCATGGGCCGGTAATGCCCTCGCCGCCGGTTTTGAGTTCCTTGGTACTTCCGGTGGTATCGCCGCCATCCTCGGAGGAGGTATTCTGGCGGGTCTTTGGTGCCCAATGATTATTACCGGCATGCATGTGGCGGTTGCGATGATTGCCATCGCTAACTATATGACTGTGGGAACCGACAGCTTTGTTTTGGTTGCGACGGGCGTTAGCCTTTGGGCGACCTTCGGCTGCGAGGTGGCGACCTGGCTCAAGCTGTGCGATAAAGACGAGAAGAGCATGGCATTCGGCTATTTGGTCGCAAACATTGTCGGAGGCGTCGGCGAGCCTTTCATCTACGGCATGATGCTGCGCTATCGCCGCGTGTTTGTCTGGAAGATTATCGGATCCTTTGTTGCCGGTGCGCTTGCAATCGCTCTCGGAGCCACGGTTTATACTGCCGGCGCGGCATCCAACTTCTTGGAGTTCCTCGCGTTTGCGGGCGGCGGGACCCAGAATCTCATCAACTTTGGAATCGCTGCTGGTGCAGGCTTCCTTGTGAGCGCCTTGGGCACGTATTTCCTGGGCTTTACGGCGGATGAGCTCGAGAATGGTCCCGTTTCCGAGCGTTAAGTTTTCTACGGCCTGCGTGTGGCAGGACGCATTGGAAGGGCGTCCATGACGCCCTTCTCTTTTTGTATTTCTATTTCCGATGTTTGGGCGGCGTGTGCCGCGAAGAGTTGGAGTTGGAATGAACATAGAGTTTGGAATCTCGAAGATTGACGTAACACCCCAGTCTCCTTGCCGCATGGGCGGCTACAACAGAAAAGGTGCCTGGACGGATGTTCTTGATCCTATTGAGGTCAACGCTAGCGCTGTCTGTGTTGATCTTGTCCCGTTTATTCTTATCGAGCTCGATTCAATAATGGTGTCGAAAGATTTTTCCCTTTCGGTCAAGAACGCCGTATCGTCAAAAACGGGCATCGATTCGAGCAATATCGTCGTCGCATGCATTCATACCCATTCTGCACCATGCTATTTTAAGCTTGCCTACGAGGACACGTTACCTGAAACCGAATTGACGAGTGATTTGATTGGCTTGGCTACCGAGGCGGCGGTATCTGCATGGGCGTCCAGGTCGAAGGCGACCGTATCGATGGAGATGTTAGGCATCGAGGGACTGTACGGGAATCGAAATGTTCAGGGCGGTCCGGCCGATAAACAGGTAAGTATTTTCTCGTTTGAGGACGCTCAAGGTGGTCGCCCAATTGGAAAAATGCTGTTCATGTCCGCTCATCCTACCATCCTTAATGGGAAAAGCGCCGTCCTCTCTGCTGATTTGATTGGGCATGTCAGGCAGCGTTTGGAGAGGAAATATGGCTGTCCTGTACTTTGCGTCAACGGAACGTGCGGGGATGTGTCGACGCGTTTCTATCGGCAAGGGGAGGGAGTTGCCGAACTCGAGCGTACGGCTAACGAACTTTGCGCTCAAATTGAATCCAAGCGTGAGCGCGCGGCACTCAGAGTTGATACCCCGCGTTGGGGCTCTATCAGCATGAAGAGTGTCTACGATGCAAAAACAGATCCGGATTGGATCGAGATGACCAATCGGATAGAGGCTATGGATGCGAGCCCGATGCGAGACTTTCTCCTTAAGCGGCAACAGCTTAAGCTCTCGATGGGGAAAATCGAGCTTGAGCTTCCGAGCCAGTTTGCGGTAATTGGTAACTGCATTTTTATCACGATGCCATGCGATACGTGTAGCACATTAGGCTTGGATTTTAAGAGGGCGTTTAGCCAATACAACGTCTTTGTTATCGGCTATGCGAACACGTACTGCAACTACCTTGTGCCTCAGGAAGACTACGGCAAGTATTTTGAAACCTACAACTCGCGAACGCCGCGCGGGGTTGCCGATGCGTTCGTTGCGCGAATCATTCAGGCGGTCGGTGCCGCGCTATAGCAGGCGCTATAGACCATCGTGGTAGATGAACCGGTCAGGATTATACGGAGCATGTATTGTGTCAATCATTGAACCTCTCATCCAACAAGTCCTTATCATGTTTTTGCTCATGGGAATGGGCTACGCTCTAAACCGCTTGGGCATATTGAGCGAGCAGGCTGCAATAGAATTCGGAAAGTTGCTCATCAACCTTGTGATTCCCGCAATCATTCTCAAATCATTTTGGATCGAGTATTCGTTTCAGAGGATGTATGAGTTGGGAATGACCTTAATGCTGTCGGCGGCGATGTTGTTGCTCGCTTGCGTTGTTGCCCGCCTGTTGTTCAGGGCCCGTCCCATCGACATTTTTGCTGCGGCATTCTCGAATGCTGGATTTGTGGGAATACCCCTTGTTGAAGCGGCGCTTGGAAAAGATGCCGTGTTTTTCATCACGTGCATGATCGCTCTTCTCAATGCCATGCAATGGACATATGGGCAGTATCTGCTGTCGGGGTCTAAAAAATGTATGAGTCCTAAAGCGATCCTGACAAGTCCAATGGTCATGGCTTTATTGGGCGGTTTCTTGATTTTTATCCTTCGTGTCCCAACGGTCCCTCTGGCACAGTCAGTGCTTTCGTATATCTCGGGGCTCAACACTCCGCTAGCAATGATGACTCTCGGTATCTATCTTGCTCAGTCTGATTTGATGGCGCTCCTGAGGGCGAAAAGCTTGTTTGCCGTCTCATCGGTCAGGCTGCTTGTCATTCCGATTCTTTCGCTCCTGTTCCTATGTCTCTTTCCATGTGATAGGTCAATTAAGATGGCGCTGCTGATTGCGGCTGCGACCCCCACCGGCGCGAATGTAGCTATCTTTGCCCAGCAGCATAATAAGGACTATCGATATGCATGTGGAACAGTCTGTGTTACCACCCTTCTGTCTATGTTCACTATGCCAGCGATAGTGTCCTTGTCTCAGCTAGTGTTCTAGGCGCTATGCCACGCATCTGCGGATGAACGCTTCGTGGCGGTCGATTATGGCCGGGGCCCAACAATCCGGACCGCCGTCGATCGTGCTGGCAACAGATGCCATCAACTCATCAAGGGGGCTTGCTATCATTGGTGCACTAGCTTGATGCTAAACTGAATTAATGATTGCGAGGTGGTTTACGTGATGTACCCGTATATGACATTCGAAGATGGTACCGAGGTCATTCATTCTGACCTGATCACAGATGGCGATATCGAAAAGGTCATCGTGCATTTTGAACGACCGACGGCAGAGGGTTTCGACTCCGCTCGTTGCGAGCTGCCTTCTTACAATTGGACCATGTGGGAGGGGCGTTTTACCGACGAGGAGAAGCGAGGTTTTGAGACTTTTCTGAGCAATAACGCCCATCTGCTGTATCGCTACGCCGCAAACGGAGGAGCTAAAGTTGCCTAGCCTTTTTCTTATTGGCGGCTATCGGGTCTTCTTTTGGTCCAATGAAGCGGGCGAGCCAATCCATGTCCATGTTTGCAAGGGGGCGCCTTCAGATAACTCGGCCAAAATCTGGCTGACTCGAAGAGGTGGCTGCATTGTCGCTAATAACAAAGCGAAGATCCCCCGGAGCACGCTTGATGACCTCTGTGAAATCATCGCCGCTCAGCATGAATTGATTTGCTCTAAATGGAAGGCATTTTTCCTTGTGGACGAGATCTCGTTCTACTGCTAAACGTCATCCCGGCTTCTCTTTTCCAATTTTAATCATGAGCTTGTCCCATCTGTGCTGATTGAACTTGACAGTACAATGGAGGCGGACTATATCGCCGCCGCTCGTTGCGGCTAACGGATGTGCTGGAGCTCGCATGAACGATTTTCTAAACGGTCAAGTTGAGAACGACGGTTTTTTGCGCGTGGCAGCGGCCTCGCCCAAGATTCGCGTGGCCGATGTTGAGGGCAATGCCGAGGTTGCGCTGGCGGCTGTTCGCGAGGCTACCGAGTGCGGCGTTCGTGCGCTCGTGCTGCCCGAGCTTAACCTGACTGGTTATACCGCGGCTGATCTGTTCCATAACCGCACGCTGCTGCACGCCTGCGAGGCGGCGCTGGTGCGCATCCTCGATGAAACGCGTGAGTTGCCGATCGTCTTTACTGTTGGCTTGCCCGTTGCGGTGACCGAAAACATCTACAATTGCGCGGCCGTGTGCTGCGCGGGCGAGCTTTTGGGCCTTACGGCCAAAAAGTATCTGCCCAACTACGGTGAGTTCTACGAGCGCCGCTGGTTTGCTCCGGCGCCCGCCGATCCCGTGTGGGTTGAATTTGCCGGTCAAGGTCCGGTGCCGCTTGGCTCGGGACTTGTCTACCGCTGTTGTGATGAGGGTGCCGAGGACCTAGTGCTGGGCGTCGAGGTCTGTGAGGACCTGTGGGTGCCGGCGCCCCCTTCGACCGAGATGGCGCTTGCCGGTGCCACGGTGATCCTCAACCCGTCAGCCTCGGACGAGATCATCGGCAAGGCAGATTACCGTCGCAGCCTCATCTCCAACCAGAGCGCACGCCTGTACTGCGCCTATGCCTACGCAGACGCGAGCGAGGGCGAGTCCACGACCGACATGGTCTTTGCGGGCGAGAACCTTATCTACGAAAACGGCTCCAAGCTTGCCGCGACCAGGCTTCTCACCTGTGACATGGCCATCGCCGACGTCGATCTTGACCGTCTGGTTGCCGAGCGCCGTCGCTCGACGACGTGGACACGCGCCGACGATGCGCCGGAGGCCACGACTGTTGAGTTTTCGTTTGAGGGCGTGTTGGCCGAAGAACCCGTCCTGCGCGATGCCTGCGATATCGACCGCGTTTTCCCGCGTGCACCTTTTGTGCCGGCCGACCATGGCGACCTGGCCGAGCGTTGTGAGACCATCCTTGACCTGCAGACCGCCGGCCTCAGGACCCGCCTTGCCCATACGGGCACCAAGGCTGCAGTCATCGGTCTTTCGGGCGGCCTGGATTCCACGCTGGCACTGCTCGTGACGGTGCGTGCCTTCGATGCACTGGGGCTGCCGCGCACGGGTATCACGGCGGTCTCCATGCCTGGCTTTGGCACGACGCATCGCACTAAGTCCAATGCCGAGTCGCTCGCGCGCGACCTGGGCGTGAGCTTCCGCGAGGTTTCGATTCACGCGGCCGTGGAGCAGCACTTCAAGGACATTGAGCACGATCCGTCCGTGCAGGACGTGACCTACGAGAACAGCCAGGCCCGCGAGCGCACGCAGATTCTGATGGATCTGGCCAACCAGGCTGGCGGCTTTGTCATCGGCACCGGCGACCTGTCGGAGCTGGCGCTCGGCTGGGCTACGTACAATGGCGACCATATGAGCATGTACGCCGTCAACGCGAGCGTGCCCAAGACGCTCGTGCGTCATCTGGTTCGCTATGCGGCCGATGTCTTTGGCGGGCGTATTGCCGAGGTCTTGCTCGACATCCTCGATACGCCGGTGTCCCCTGAGCTTCTGCCGCCGACGGGCGATGGCGAGATTGCCCAGAAGACCGAGGATTTGGTGGGCCCGTACGAGCTGCACGACTACTTCCTCTACTACCTGCTGCGTTTTGGCTTTGAGCCGGGCAAGATCTACCGCATGGCGCTCAAGAGCTTTGAGGGCGTCTACGACGCCAAGACCGTCCGCACGTGGCTGCGTACGTTCTACCGTCGCTTCTTTGCTCAGCAGTTTAAGCGCAGCTGCCTGCCCGATGGTCCCAAGGTGGGCTCGGTGACGCTTAGCCCGCGCGGCGATTGGCGCATGCCGAGCGACGCCAGCTCGCGTCTGTGGCTCGCACAGATCGACGCGCTCAATCCCATTGACTAAGGTTGGCTAAATTGAACCAATATAGGGGTTGCAAGCGGTACACTTTTGCAATCTGATGGCCCGTATCGCGCGGCGCTCTTGTCGGAGCGCCGCGTTTTTTATATCGAAAGGTGGCACCATGCAGGCATCGCAGCGTCTCGGTCGCTTTGGCGCGGAGGTATTTGCCTCGCTCAACAACAAGCTTCTCGCGCTGAAGGCTCAGGGCAAGACCATTTACAACATGAGCGTGGGAACGCCCGATTTTAAGCCGTACGACCACGTGGTCGAGGCGCTCACGAAGGCGGCCCAGGACCCCGAGATGTGGAAGTACGCCCTGCGCGACCTGCCCGAGCTTAAGCAGGCCGTATGTGATTACTACGAGCGCCGCTTTGGCGTTTCGGGCATTACGCCGTCCATGGTGCAGTCGTGCAACGGTACGCAGGAGGGCGTGGGCCATTTGGGCCTGGCCCTGCTCGATCCGGGTGACACCATTTTGGTTCCCGATCCGTGCTACCCGGTCTTTGAGGCGGGCGCCAAGATCGCCGATGCCAAGCTCGAGTACTATCCGTTGGTCGCCGAGCATAATTACCTGCCCTATGTGGCGGGTATCGATCCCCAGGTGGCCGATCGTGCCAAGTATATGATCGTGTCGCTGCCCGCAAACCCGGTCGGCTCGGTGGGCACGCCCGAGGTCTACGAGGAGATCATCGCTTTCGCCCGCGAGCACGACCTGCTCATCGTCCATGACAACGCGTATTCCGATATCGTGTTTGACGGCGAGCCGGGCGGAAGCTTTTTGCAGTATCCCGGCGCGCTCGAGGTGGGCGTGGAGTTCTTCTCGCTTTCCAAGTCGTTTAACGTCACCGGTGCTCGCATCGGCTTTTTGGTCGGTCGCGAGGACGTTGTCCAGGCCTTTGCCAAGCTGCGCAGCCAGATCGACTTTGGCATGTTCTTCCCGGTCCAGAAGGCTGCTATCGCCTGCCTGAACGGTCCGCGCGATGAGGTCGAGGCGCAGCGTCTGAAGTACCAGGAGCGCCGCGATGCCCTGTGCGACGGTCTTGAGGGCCTGGGCTGGGAGCGTCCCAACGCGCATGGCTCTATGTTTGTGTGGGCCAAGCTTCCCGGTGGTCGCACCGATTCCATGGCGTTTTGCGAGGAGCTCATGGAGAAGGCCGGCGTTGTGGTGACGCCGGGCGCGAGCTTTGGTCCTTCGGGCGAGGGGCACGTGCGCATGGCGCTGGTCCTGCCGCCCGATCAGATTGCTTTGGCTGTCGAGGCCATCCGCGAGGCGGGTCTGTATTAGAAACCTGTTTCGACTCGTCAATAGCTCGAAACCGATTTCGTGCAGTTATTTTACGATTTCTGCAAACAATTTCGGTAAACGGTCGATTTTTGGCTGCGAATAGGAGCATAATCAAAGTCCCGATTGGATGTATTGGGATTACGGCAAGCCGCTCGGGTCGTTCCCGGGCGGCTTGCTTGTGGAGAGAGATGGGAGTTTCTAATGGTTAACGAGAAGAAGGTCGCTATTGTCGGCTGCGGTTTCGTTGGTTCGTCTTCGGCGTTCGCGCTGATGCAGAGTGGTCTGTTCTCCGAGATGGTCCTCATCGACGTGGACAAGAACCGCGCCGAGGGTGAGGCCCTGGATATCGCGCACGGCATGACGTTTGCCGAGCCGATGAAGATCTACGCCGGCGATTATTCCGATGTCGCCGACGCCGCCATGATCGTCGTCACCGCTGGCGCTGCCCAGAAGCCCGGTGAGACTCGCCTGGACCTGGTCAACAAGAACGTCAGCATCTTTAAGTCCATTATCCCCGAGATTAAGAAGTCCGGCTTCGACGGCATTCTGCTCATCGTCTCCAACCCGGTCGATGTTCTGACCTACGCCGCCATCAAGATGTCCGGCCTGCCCGAGGGCCACGTCATCGGTTCCGGTACCGTGCTCGACACCGGCCGTCTGCAGCAGATGCTTGGTGCCCATGTCGAGGTCGACCCGCGCGATGTCCAGGCTTATGTCATGGGTGAGCACGGCGATTCCGAGTTTGTCGCTTGGTCCAGCGCTCAGGTTGCCGGCGTTCCGCTGAACACCTTCTGCGAGCTTCACGGTCATCTGGAGCATGAGGCTGCCGAGAAGCGCATCGCCGAGGACGTTAAGAACTCCGCCTACACCATCATCGAGAAGAAGCACGCCACCTACTATGGCGTCGCCATGGCCGTCAAACGCATCTGCACTGCCGTCATGCGTGACGAGCAGACCGTTCTGCCCGTTTCCTCGCTCATGGTGGGCGAGTACGGCCTGTCCGATCTTGCCATCTCCATGCCGACCGTCGTTGGCCGCGACGGCGTTGTCTGCCGCGTCCCCGTGCCGCTGAACGATGACGAGCAGCACGAGCTCACCGCCTCCGCCAAGGCCCTCAAGGACATCATCGACAGCGTCGACTTCTCCTGCTAAATCAAGCTCGCTAAAGCGAAAAGCTACAATGAAGGCGTCCGAGCCCACACGGCCCGGGCGCCTTTTTGGTGCAAAGTAACCTGACCCCAATGCACCATAGTTGACGGGAGGGCCATGTCGGATTCGCCTAATTTTTTGACCTATGCCCAGACGGCGTTTGACCCGTTTGAGGAACGGCCGTTCTGCGCGGTGGATAGCCTCGTCTTTGCGTGGTTGTCCTATTTGCGTTTGCCGGGTGATATGGCGGAGCTGACGAACTGGCAGGGCCTAGACGTACGCGAGCTGCTGCGTGCCGAGTGCTACCGGGACATGATTGACGACTTGTGGGACCCGGAGGGGAGCAAGGCCTTGCTGGAGGCCGTGGCAGCAAGTCCTCGCTACCGTGGCGTGCACGTTTGCGGCTATCGTGCCGTGAGCGATGTGGTGGCGACAGAGCAGTTTGCAGCCATGGCGTTCCGGTTTCCGGCGGGGTTTAGCTATCTTTCCTTCCGGGGGACCGACAGCACGATTGTGGGCTGGAAAGAGGACTTTAACATGGCGTTCCGGTATCCTGTGCCGGCCCAGGAATCCGCGGCGCGTTATGTGGACGAGGCGGCGGATGCGATTGACGGGCCGCTTTTGTGCGGAGGTCATTCCAAGGGTGGAAACCTTGCGGTGTACGGTGCGGCGATGTGCTCCGATGTCGCCCGTGCGCGAATCGAACAGGCGTATTCCCATGATGGTCCGGGTTTCGTCGAGGAGTTTCTGAACGGCAACGCCTTTGCCGATCTTTCCGGTCGAATCGACAAGACGCTACCTCGGTCGTCGATCTTTGGCATGATGTTCGAGACGCAGGAGGACTATGCCATCGTTGAGAGCACCGAGTTCAGCCTGCTGCAGCACAATCCCTTTAGCTGGGTGGTTGATGGTCGCGACTTCGTGTACTGTGAGCGCCTGTCCGCCGGTGCTCG
Organism: Collinsella sp. AF15-51; assembly: GCF_003462845.1. Lineage (NCBI taxonomy): Bacteria > Bacillati > Actinomycetota > Coriobacteriia > Coriobacteriales > Coriobacteriaceae > Collinsella > Collinsella sp. AF15-51. Next base: position 23,220 of record NZ_QRYG01000011.1, read on the forward strand.
ATACGTTGATGGCTCCATTCGCGAGATGCTGCTTGCAGTTTCGCCTAGCGAGCGCGAGCGTTTTGTAGATGCGTTGTTCTCCGTGTTTGAGGCTACGGGTGCTGAGCGGTTTGCGGATATCGCTGGGAATCTGCGCGAGAGCCTGCCCGTGATGCTCCAGGCTGCGCAAGGGTTTGACAAGGATACGCGACGCTTTGTCTCGCAGACCATCGTGGCAATTCTTAAGTGTGCGCTGCTGCCCAAACGTCCCGAGTTCAGCGTGCCTTCTAGTGGTAAGAGCCTGGCAGAACAGCTCGAGGTATGGCAGTCCGAGCTCCTGCGCTAGCCATTGGTGCAAAGCAACCTGTCCCCGATGCACCAATCTTCGATGCGCCTGGGGCGGGCTCGACCGCTATACTGGTTCGTGCTCAATTCAATCTAGAACGGAATGCCGTATATGAAAATCAATCATGCGATTCTGCATATCCTGGACTTTGACTCTGCCGTCAACGTTATGAGCCAGCGCGAGCTCGATATCGAGAGCCGTACCGTGCGCAACTTCGTGACCACGCATCTGCGCCGCGCACGTACCTCGGCCGACAATAAACGCGCCGCGTTTGCCGAGAACTCTGCGTTTGGCGGCGAGCTCAAGGGCTATTTCTTTGGCGAGCGCGAGTTCGTGGACCTGTCGCAGCAGATTGCGGAGTTTATCTCCTCCGAGCTCACCAAAGCCGAGAAAGCCGAGTCCACCGACGTGCTCGTGGCCGATTTTGACGACGATGAGGATGCCCGCTGGTTTGCCGTGATGCTGCTGGGCTCCAAGCAGGCTTTTATGCACGAAGTGGGCCGCGAGGAGGGGGAGGTGCGCAACGACATCGCGCGCCACTACGCCATTCTGCCGAATCCCTCGCAAAAGGTGCCGAGCTATGCCATCGTGCGCGCGAGCACCATGGAGATCGGCTACGTGGACAAGAAGCGCAAGATTGCCGGCGAGGACCGTATGCTTATCCCCGATGGCCTGCTGCAGTGCGACACGGGCGTATCGGGCAAGGAGGTCATCGACACCGTGACGCGTGTGGTTGAGGAAGTCGCCGAGGAGCACGGCGCCAACACGGCCGTGGCGCTCGCCAAGGTTAAAGCCGCTGTGGCCGAGAAGGTCGAGGATGACGAGGAGCTTCCGCCCTGGGATATCGTCGATGAGGTCTTTGAGGACGAGCCGGTCATCAAGGAAAGTGTGCGCGCGGCACTGACCGAGGAGAAGGTTCCCGAGCGCGTTCCCGTGGAGCGCAAACAGGTCGAGCGCGCGGCGGTGCGCAATCATAAGATTCGTACCGATACGGGCATCGAGATCAGCTTCCCGGCCGAGATGGGTTCGAACTCCGAGTACATCGAGTTTGTCAACGAGCCCAACGGCCTCATTTCCATCGAGCTCAAAAACATCGGCAGCATCGAGAATCGATAAGTTGCGTTACGCCTGCAGCGAGAAAGCGAAGGCCGAAGCCCTTTGGGTCTTCGGCCTTTTTGCTTGGAGCTCAATTGAGTTGCAGACTGAGCATAAGTCAGCGAAAGCGCCCCTAAGCGAGCAAGGTGACGTGAAAGAGGAGGGAAGCGTACTTTGGTACGCGACCGACGATTGAACGTCAGATTGCCGCTTAGGGGCGTTTGTAGCGTCGACCGTTCCGTCGTTCGTTAGAACGACGGAACCAAAGGTGCAGCGTCGAGCCGTTACGCGGGTTGGTAAACCCGCGTAACTATTAAAGTTGACGTAAGCCCTCTTCCAGGCCGGTCTTGCTGTCGGTCTTCTCGTCGCGCATCTTGATGACGCGGGCGGGGACACCGGCCACGACGGCGCCGGCGGGGACGTCCTCGACGCACACGGCGCCGGCGGCAACGACGGCGCCCTTGCCTACGTGCACGCCCTCCAGGACCACGGCGTTGGCGCCGATCATGACATCGTCCTCGATGATGACGGGCGTGGCGCTGGCGGGCTCTACGACGCCTGCCAACACGGTGCCGGCACCGATGTGGCAGTTCTTACCCACGGTGGCGCGGCCGCCCAGCACGGCGCCCATATCGATCATGGAGCCTTCGCCGATGACGGAGCCGATGTTGATGATGGCACCCATCATGATGACGGCGCGATCGCCGATCTCGACGCGGTCGCGGATGATTGCGCCCGGCTCGATGCGGGCGTTGATGCCCTTGAGGTCGAGCATGGGCACGGCGGAGTTGCGGCAGTCGTTCTCTACGTCGTAGTAGTCGATGGAATCGGCATTGGCGACCAGGATGGTCTTAAGCTCATCCCAGTCACCAAAGACGGTCTTGCCGCGACGACCGCCGTAGACGTGCGCATTGCCCCACTGGACCTTCATGCCCGGCTTTTCGCGCACGTACAGTTTGACGGGCGTTTTCTTGGGCGCGGTGGCGATGTAGTTGATAATCTCCTGTGCATCCATCTCGGCTGCGTTACTCATATGCTGTTTCTCCTTTTCGTGGATACGGTTGATACCTGGTTAGGCAAACATGACCTGGTCGAAGGTGTAGAAGCCGGGGTCGCGGGTGATGAGCTTCTGGGCGGCGGCCAGGGCGCCGTTGACAAAGATCTGGCGGCTCGTGGCACGGTGTGTGAGCGTGACCTCCTCGTCCTGGCCAAAGAAACTCACCTCGTGCACGCCGGCGACAGTGCCACCGCGCAGCGAGTGCATGCCGATCTCCTTGGGGTCGCGTGCACCGCACATGCCCTCGCGGCCATAGACGGGGTGGTAACCTGCCTCGGGCTCGGCTTCGACGACGGCGTCGAGCAGCAGCTTCGCGGTGCCGCTGGGGGCGTCGGCCTTTTGGTTGTGGTGCGTCTCGACAATCTCGCAGTCAAAGCCGGGCAACTCACGCGTGGCCTGTGCCACCAGATGACGCAGGGCCGCGATGCCGATGGAGTAATTGCCGGAGTGCATGACGCGGGCGTTCTGACCCAGCTCGCGCAGGCGATCCATCTGCTCGGGCGTGTAGCCCGTGGTGCCCGAGACCAACGCCGCGCCCGTGCGCTCGACATAGGCGACGACAGCATTGAAGGTCGCAACGTTCGAGAAGTCGATGATGACGTCGGCTGCTGGGGCGTTCTCGAGCTCGGACAAGTCGAAGCCGGTCTGGGCGACGATATCAAAAACGGGCTGACCGGCGGCGTCGACAACGCCCTCGGCGGTGGTGCGGATGAGCGAGCCCATGCGGCCCGTTCCCATAATGACGGTCTTAATCAAGCAGACCAGCTCCCCTCAGAGCATCGGTAAGTGCAGCGCGTGTGTCGTTGGCCATGGGGCACAGCGGCATGCGGTAGTTTGCCTCGATCATACCCATCTGAGCGAGCGCTTCTTTAACGGGGATGGGATTGACCTCGCTAAAGAGGGCGTTGATGAGCGGCTGACCGGCAATCTGGATATCGCGGGCGCGCTCCACGTCGCCGTCCAGATAGGCACGGCACATGTCATGCACGAGCTGCGGCTGAACATCGGCCCACACGCTGATGGTGCCCGAGGCGCCCAGGCTCATGAGCGGCACGGTGAGTGCGTCCTCGCCCGAGTACATGCGGAAGTCGTCGGACAGCAGGTGTGCGATCTTGGCGGCATAGGCGACGTTGCCCGAGGCTTCCTTAATACCCATGATATTGGGGTGCGCGGCCAGGCGCTCCACATTGCGCTCGCTGATGCCGCAGCCGCAGCGGCCGGGGATGTTGTAGAGGATGCAAGGGATGTCCACGGCATCGGCGACGGTCTTAAAGTGCTGGTAGATGCCCTCTTCATTGGACTTGTTGTAGTAGGGGGTAATGAGCAGCAGACCGTCGGCGCCCAGGCCTTGGTAAGTGAGCGACTTGGTGAGCATGGTTTGCGTGGAGTTGGAGCCCGAGCCGGCGATGACGGGGACGCGTCCTGCAACATGCTTGACCACGGCGGCGACAACGGAGTTGTCCTCGTCATCGGTCATTGTGGCGCTCTCGCCGGTGGTGCCCAGGGTGAGGATGGCGTCGGTGCCGTTTTGCAGGTGGAAATCGATAAGGCGCTCGAGTGCGTCAAAGTCGACGCTGCCGTCCTTTTTAAACGGCGTAACAAGGGCGACGATTGAGCCCTCGAGGTTGCGGATATCCATGTTCTTCTCCTTCGCTTCCGCGATCTGGATGCGCTTATTCCATTGGGCGGCGACGGCCAAGCGCTCGTCCTGAGCGCGATGGCGAGCACTTTCGGCGCGCGACTTGGCCAGCAGCTCTCGGCCGCACGGCAGCACATCGAGTGTGGCAAAATAATCGCCCGGGCGCTCGGCGCGGCGGATGAGGTCGGCCGAGCCGTCGGGGCGCAGCAGCACCTCGGCGGAGCGCAGGCGTCCGTTGTAGTTGTAGCCCATGGAGTAGCCATGCGCGCCGGTATCGTGGATCACGAGTACATCACCCATGTCGATCTGCGGTAGCTCGCGGTCGATGGCGAACTTGTCATTGTTCTCGCACAGATTGCCCGTAATGTCGTACGTGTTTGTGACAGGCGCCGCGGTCTTGTCGGAGCCACCCGGCTGGCCCATCACTGTAATGTGGTGGTAGGCGCCATACATGGCAGGGCGGATCAGATCGACGGCGCTTGCGTCGACACCGATATAGTCCTTGTAGATCTGCTTTTCGTGGATGGCCTTGGTGACCAGGCAGCCGTAGGGGCCCATCATAAAGCGGCCCATCTCGGTGCAGATGGCCACATCGCCCATGTCGGCGGGAACCAGGATCTCGTCGTATGCCGCGTGCACTCCCTCGCCGATGGCGTGAATGTCGTTGGCCTGCTGCTCTGGCAGGTAGGGGATGCCGACGCCGCCGGATAGATTGATGAAGGCGACGTGTGCGCCGGTCTCGCGCTCCAGGCGCACGGCAAGCTCAAAGAGGATGCGCGCGAGCTTGGGGTAGTAGTCGTTGGTGACGGTGTTGCTGGCAAGGAATGCGTGGATGCCAAAGTCCTCGGCGCCCTTGGCCTTGAGCGTGCGAAAGGCCTCGAAGAGCTGCTCGGTGGTCATGCCGTACTTGGAGTCGCCCGGGTTGTCCATGATGCCGTTGGAGAGCTGGAACAAGCCGCCCGGATTAAAGCGGCAACTGACTGTCTTGGGGATGGGCCCCGCGACACGCTCAAAGAACTCGATATGGCTGATGTCGTCAAAGTTGACGATGGCGCCCAGCTTGTCGGCGAGTTCAAAGTCGGCCGCCGGCGTGTCGTTGGACGAGAACATGATGTCGTGTCCCGTGATACCCAGCGAGCGGGCGATCATGAGCTCGGTATAGCTCGAGCAATCGCAGCCGCAGCCGTATTCGTTGAGAATGGAGATGAGCGCCGGGTTGGGGTTGGCCTTGACGGCAAAGTATTCCTTAAAGCCCGGGTTCCATGCAAAGGCGTCGCGCACTTCTTGCATGTTGCGGCGGATGCCCGCCTCGTCGTATAGATGAAACGGCGTGGGGAACTGCTCGACGATATGCTCGAGCGTCTCCTTGTCCACAAACGGCTGCTTGGCCGCATATGCCTCGTTGGGGGTCAATGCCATGTCCCGTAAACCTCGCTATCCAGACGGCGCCATCTGCGCATCGAATCCGCATAGCGTGGACCCAATGTCCGGATAGCGCTCCCGCATTGCTGCAGACAGTCCTGTGGGTGTTTCCCACAGGCCCACCAGGTTGTTCGTGCCCGAAAAACCCAGTTCGGCGGGTTTCGCCTCCCCACGGGGTCAAAGCCTGCCGGCTCGCCCGCGGTTCTTCGTGCCCGCGCCTCTATCAAGTGGTAACGACCCTACCACGTTGCACTTTACCAAACAAGAGTATTCGTATATAACGTTTAAAAAATGCAGGGATATGCTGGAAATAAGGGTATGGCAATCTTGCGGCACAATAGATAGCAACCGGCGCACACCAATGAAAGGAACCTCTATGACCGAGCTCCAAGAACTCCGTCGCTATCGGCGCGACTTGCACAGGATCCCGGAGCTCGACTTCGATCTTCCGCAGACTATTGCCTATATCGAGGGCGTGTTGGCGTCGCTTGCCTGCGAGGTGACCCATCCGTGCCCCAGCTGCGTCTGCGCTTTCTTTGACGCTGGCGTTGGTGCCACGCATGCCACGGCGATTCGTGCGGATATGGATGCGCTGCCCATTGCCGAGGCGACGGGTGCGGCCTTCGCCTCGTCTCATCCCGGCAAGATGCACGCTTGCGGGCACGACGGACACATGGCCATGGCGCTCGCCGCCGCGACGTATGTCGACCGCACGATTCGCGAGCAGCCGGGTTCACTTAAACGCAACGTGCTTTTTGTGTTCCAGCCGGCCGAGGAAACGACCGGTGGTGCCAAGACGGTATGCGAGAGTGGTGTGTTCGAGCGCTATGGGGCCGACCGCATTTTTGGCTTCCATGTGTGGCCCGATCTGTCTGCCGGCACGCTGGCGAGTTGTTCTGGTCCGCTGCTGGCGCGTTCGAGCGAGACGCATATCCATATTCACGGTGCGAGTATCCATATTGCTAAGACTTATGGTGTGCCGGTTGAGGAGTCACACGATGCCGCGTTGGCGGCAGCGAAGTTTTTGGTTACCGAGCGCGAGCTGATGGACGAACTGGGCACCGGCGAGCCCTGTATCGGCAAGTTTGGCCTGCTGCAGGCCGGTACCGTCTGCAACGCGGTGGCGGGGGAGGCCCATGTGGCCGGCAGCTTGCGTGTGTTTACGGACGGCATGTTCGACCGTGCACGCGAGGGTGTGCGCCGCGTGCTTGATGAGGCATGCACTGCAACGGGCTGCACGTACGATCTCGACTTTGCCGAGGGCTATCCGCCGGTCGACAACGATCCCGAGTTGTTTGATCGAATCGCGCCTGCTCTGCCCGAGTTACAGCTCGTGGACGAGCCGCTGCTGATTGCCGAGGATTTCGCGTTCTATCAACGCCATCTGCCGGGCGTATTTTTCCTGCTGGGCACGGGTATGCCAGAGGACCAAGACAACCCGAGTGATTCGGATGGCTGCCCCGCCTATGCCACAAGCGCTCTGCATACCGATAGCATGCTCTTCGACGAGGAAATCCTACTCAAAGGCCTCGATGTCTACAAACGATTGCTTTTGCTTGACTAAGGCGTGAAGGACTATTTGTTCTAGAAAATACGAACAAACGTACGATATAATAGAGATGTAAGTCTATAGAAACGTTTGACGTTACTAACGTAAGGCGATACTATGATTGCATCGTATAAAGATGAGGATACCGAACGCTTTGCCATGGGTGTGCGGGTCAGGAAGTTCGTGCCCTTTGAGCGTGTTGCGTTGAGGAAGATTCGCCAACTGCAGGTTTGTGCTTCGCTTGATGATCTTCGCGTTCCACCGGGCAACCGCCTGGAAGCTTTGAAGGGCGATCGTGCCGGGCAATATAGCATCCGTGTTAACGAGCGCTATCGGGTCTGTTTTGAGTGGAGACAGGAGATGGCTTGGAATGTCGAAATCGTCGATTATCACAAGTGATGAGACTTCGGCCGATTTGCTGTCGCCGGTGACTCCTGGTGAGCTTCTCAAAGAGGAGTTTCTTGTTCCCATGGGCATTTCTCAATATCGCCTTGCGAAAGAGACCGGGATTCCTGCTCAGCGTATCGGGCAGATTGTCTTGGGAAAACGTCGCGTGACGGCCGACACCGACCTCCGTCTTTGCCGTTATTTTGGCCTGACGGATGGTTATTGGCTGCGTGCTCAGGTGGCGTTTGACCTTGAGGCCGAGAAAAGGCGGATCGAACCGGAACTCGATAAGATCGTTCCTGTTCAGCGGGCCATCGCACTGTAGTGTTCAAAGATGATGGGGGCGACGATGAGGCGACGCCGACAGTCTGCCGTATATAGCCCGGGTGGATGCGGGTGTGGCTTGCTACTGCTCCCGGTTATTGCTGTGAGCATTGGCGTGATGTTTGCGCTTGCCGGGGTGGCAGCAGCGGCACTCGTGTTGCTGATTGTGGCCATTGGCGTGACGGTCTGGCTGTGCCGTTCTCGCGAGCAACGTCGTGCCGATGGTAAGACCAATGTTGGATGGACTATCTTTTTAGTCGTCGCCTACCTATTGAGCATCAGCTATTTAGTTTTCTTTATCCTGTTGCTTGTGAGCACCTTTACCGGGGAATCCGTCACGGTGGGTTGATGCGCTGCTAGCAGACGGTCACGCAAAGTGCGTTTGCTCGGCGTCTGGATAGCTGCATTGGCCGTTTACCGCAACCTTAGCTCTCAGCTAATGAATTCAAGTTCAATCCTTTCTACGATGTGCTGTGTGCCGGCGCGGTAGCCGGATCGTAGGAAGGATGAATAATGGCAAAAGAGGGAAAGAAGCCGATCGGCAAGATTGTCCTAGGCGTCATCGTGGTGCTGGTTATCGTCGGTGCCGTGGGCTCTATGGGTGGCAATTCAACCGATTCGTCTGCGAGCGATTCGGCAAAACCTGCCGAGGCGACACAGCAGGCTGAGGAGCAAAAAGAACCGCAAGAACCGTATACCATTGCTGACGAGGCTGAAGACACCTCCAGTCAGTTTGCCTATAAGATCACGGGCACGCTGACCAATAACACGGACAAGGAAAAGAGCTACATTCAGATTGAGTATGTTCTGTATGATGCCGATGGCAACCAGGTTGGAACGGCTCTTGCAAACACCAATCATCTGAAGGCGGGCGGCTCCTGGAAGTTCGAGGCGCTGGGTACGGTGTCTCCCGACCAGGTTGCTAGCTGGGAGCGTTCGGACGTAAGCGGTTTCTAGCATGTTGCATGCACTGGGGGAGGTGAAGTCGTATGCCCGATAAAAAGCTGACTGAGGAGTTGCTCAATGAGCTTCTCGATGCACCGAACATCGATGGCTATATCAGGGAGCACGACTTTGCCGCCCCGTCGCTTTCGGACTACCTGAAGCAGCTGATGCAGGAAAAGGGCTTGGAGCGCTCTCGCGTGGTTCGTATGGCCGATCTCAATGAGACCTTTGGCTATCAGATCTTTACTGGTGCGCGTCACCCGAGTCGCAATAAGGTGCTGCAGATTGCCTTTGCGATGGCGCTGACGCTCAAAGAGACCAACCGTGCGCTGACGGCTGCCGGGGTGAGCGTCCTCAACTGCAAGGATCGCCGTGACGCGATTATCATCTTTTGCATCGATCGCGGGTGCAGCCTCCAAAAGGTCAACGAGGAGCTGTATCGCTTTGGCGAGGAGACGGTGAGTTAGCGGCTGATATCTGAGCCGGCGGAGCTGCCGAACAACGATGCAAACGAACGGGGCGCGGATGCCATGGGGTGTCTGCGCCCTGCGCTATGATGGAGGCTATGGATACTCAGACCCCAACATATCCCGATGACGAGCTGACCGCAGCGCTTGCCGAGCACCTGGCGTCGCTCGATCGCGACGACAGCTATCGCGTGGAGCGTGTACTTAAGCGCTCGTCCGTTGAAACAACTGAGCTCGTGTACTTTGAAGGAACCGGCGGTGGTTCGCTCGGCCCCTTTGTCCGTAAACGCATCGATGCCTCGGCTCAAATCGGCGGGGCATACGAGCGTCTGTTTGCCGCTCAGCGGGCAGGCAGGCGTTTTGAGCACCTGCCCAGAATCGTCGATTGTCGTCGTGTGGGCGACGAGCTCAACGTGGTTATGGAATACATCGAAGGGGAGACGCTCGGGGTGCTGGTGGACCGTCTGGGAGCCACCCCCGATTATGCGCGTGAATTGTATCCTCCCTATGCGATGCCGTGGGCGAGCTCCACGCCGGTTTTGCAATGGCGGGGGAGACGTCGGCGCCGGTGATCCATCGCGACCTCAAACCGTCGAATATCATCGTGACGGGTGCGAACTGTACGCTCGATGAGGGCCTGACGTTTTCGTCGCTGGTGATTATCGACTTGGGGATCGCGCGCGTATGGCGCGATGGCGCCGATGCCGACACCGTCAAGTTTGGCACGCGACCCTATGCGCCGCCCGAGCAGTATGGGTTTGGGCAGACGAGTGTGCGCAGCGACGTCTACGCACTTGGCGCCCTGTTGTTCTTCTGCTTGACGGGAGTCGACCCTAAACCAGGGCTCGACATGCGCGAGCAATGCGAGGCGCGTGGCATTCCCACTCCACTTGCCGATGCCGTCTGCATGTCGATGGCGCTCGACCCGGCCAAGCGTTTTGCGAGTGCGGAAGCGTTGGGACGGGCGACGCGCTCGGCATACGATCTGAGCCGCCCCGTGCGGCCTCCTACACCTGCGCCTGTCCGTACTCCGGCCTCGGAGACGGTGTTGACGCTCCAAGGGCTCCAGAACCCCGCAGGGCTTCCTAGGCCTGCCGCCTCCGCTGCATGCGGTCTGCTCTCTCGCGTTCCGGAGTCTCTGGGGCGCATTTGGAATGCGCTCGTCTGCTTCTCGCTACTTGTGTTCTTTGCCGGAAGTCACTTTGCCGTCTTTCACCCCACGGGAGCAAACCAAAGCTACCCGACGTGGCTTCTCATAATCGAGTATTTTTTCTTTGTCGATGGCCTTATGGTGCTTATGCATTTTGCGCTGCTCGATAAGCGCCGTCTTCGTCGGCGATTCGCACTGCTCGACAGCCATCGCGGCAAGAAACTCGCGAAACTCTGGCTCAAGGTATTGGGTGTGCTGCTCCTATGCATGATCGTCATAGTCGCGATTGCCAATGCGACCGGCGTCGTCGATACCTCCGCTACCTAAAAGAAAAGGGCCCCATTGGGGCCCTTTGCAGTTGCGCTTAGATGCGGTTCATCTGAGCGGCGACTTTGTTGTACCAGTCCTGCCACGTGGGCGGGCAGTACTTTTTGGCCGCTGCCGGGGTAAGGGTGGAGCCGTAGTTGGCGCCCAGATAGGCAACGTGAGCGGAGATGCCCTCGCTCCAGCTGCCAAAGCTGCGCCAACCGCCGCCACGGGCACTCCAGCCCCAGGCGTTGTAAGAATTGGCGCAATAAGCACCCTTGGTGCTCTCGATGCAGGCGATGGCGGGGGACCAACGGGGGTCGACACCGGTATTCCAGGCGGCGACGGCAAAGTTATAGCCCTGGCCTGCCATGGGGGAGCCGGCGAGATAATTGTCGATGCGGCTCGTCCACTCATTAATGAACGAATCGTAATCGGAACTACCGGTATTGGAGTTGTTCACCGTGGTGTCTATGGTGGTGTTGGTGTTGGTGGCCTGGCTGCTGGAATTGCCGCCGCTTACGCCCTCGCCCGAGAGCTTCTCGGCGGCAGCGGCCTTATCGGCCTCAAGCTTGGCAAGCTCGGCGGCATTTTCCTGCTCGGCTTTTGCCTGTGCCTCGCTGCGGAGCTGCTGGGCCTGCGCCAGCGCATCCTCGGCGTTTTTCTGCTCTGCCTCAAGCTGTGACTTGGCCTGCTGGAGCTCGGCCTTGTTCTGCTCGAGTTCGGTTTGCATATTATTGAGCTCTTCGATCTCGTCGACGCTCGAGCTCGTGATCTGGTTGGTGTATTTGCAGGTCGTGATGAACTCACCCAGGCTCTGCGCATTGACCAGGAAGCTCACGATGGGATTGGTGCCTTTCTGATACTTGTACAGATCGCGCATGGCGGAGCTTGCCTTGGCCTGCTGCTCGGGAAGTTTAGCCTCGATTTCCTCGATGCTTGCCTCATTGGAGTCAATCTGCTTTTGCAGGTCATCGAGTTTGGTGCGGGCGTCGTTGTAGGCGCTCGTGGCGGCTTCGATCTTCTGCTGGGCTGCGGAAAGCTGGTCCTGCGTTGCCTGCGAGGCGGCATACGCCGCAACGGGGGAGAGCATCGGCGTGGCCGTCAGCGCAACGGCGAGCGCGGCGCTCGTGATGATACGAGCCGGCTTCGACGCAATGAGCGCTGCGGTGCGATGATTCGAATGCTGCATCCAGTCCCTCTGCAATCAATCGTAGGTTATGGTTCGAACGGTATTCTACTACTGCTTTCGACCTCAACTTGAACCTTAAAGGTTCCAAAGGGTCAAGTTGAACTTGAGGCTTTGGCTTTGACCTGCAGTTATGATGAATTGTTGAGAAACCATAGAGTTCAACTTTAACGTTACGGAACCCTGTCGAGAAGGTTTTTGTTTATCAAAAGTCGCCTCATGTGGGGTTTTGCAACTACAGGGTCCCATCACGGCGAGGGCGGATTTCATGCTGGACGATTACGTCGATTGCCATAGATACGGTGGAGCTTTGGGCGCCGGCGGTTTGGCACGCTAGAATAAATTAGTTGCGCAAAGACCGCCCGTTGTGTGGGCAGTTCATGATAGGAAGTTTCCATGGCATTGCAGTTTACAGAGCGCGAGTTTATTCCCGTGCTGCTCGGTGGCGACATCAACGCCTATTCGGTGGCGCGCGCCTTCTACGAGGAGTACCAGGTCAAGAGCCTGGTCTTTGGCAAGTACCAGACGGGTCCCGCGTACCGCAGCCAGATTATCGACTACACGCCCAACGTGGATATCGATACCATGCCCGTGATGCTCAGGACCGTCAACGGCATTGCCCAAGCGCATGCCGATAAGACGATTGTTCTTGTGGGCTGTGGCGATAACTATGTTGCCCTCGTGGCTCAGGCCAAGGATGCCCATGAGTTGGCGGATAACATCGTCGCGCCTTACGCTCCCTACAGCATGCTTGAGCAGTGTCAGAAGAAGGAGATCTTCTACGAGCTGTGCGAGAAGCATGGCGTGCCCTATCCGCATACCTTTACCTTCACCATGGCGATGCTGAACGCCCAAGGCGAGGCACCTGCCGAAGTGCTCGACCAGATCGATTTTCCTTACCCGATGATTCTGAAGCCTTCTGACGGCATCATGTGGTGGCAGCACGAGTTCGAGGGCCAGAAAAAGGCCTATGAGATTGCCGACCGTGCCGAGCTGGAACAGGTCATTCGCGACTCGTATGCCAGCGGCTACACCGACGACCTGATCTTGCAGGATCGCGTGCCCGGCAATGACGAGTGCATGCGCGTGCTCACCAGTTATTCCGACCGCAACGGCAAGGTGCGCATGATGTGCCTGGGTCACGTGCTGCTCGAGGAGCATCAGCCTCACGGTGTCGGCAACCACGCCTGTATCATCACCGAGCCCAATGACGAGCTCATGGGCGGCGTGCGCAAGTTGCTCGAGGACCTTCACTTTGTGGGTTATTCCAACTTTGACGTTAAGTACGACGAACGCGACGGCTCGTTTAAGTTCTTCGATTTCAACACGCGCCAAGGTCGCAGCAACTACTACGTCACCAACAGCGGCTTTAACGTTGCCAAGTATGTGGTGGACGAGTATGTGTTCAACCGCCCGTTTGAGCCGGAGTTTGTGACGGCGCAGGACGAGGCGCTGTGGATGGTCGTTCCCATGGGCGTTGTCGACAAGTACGTCAAGGATCCCGAGCTGCGCGCTAAGGTGCATCGCCTGGACAAGGAAGGCAAGGGCGCCGACCCTTCGTTTATGAAGGGCGACTTTGTCTTTAACCGCTGGCTGCGCATGTGGCACACCAAGCTGCGCCACTTTAAGCTGTTCAAGACGTATTACAAGTAGATGAGTGCGGCGCCCGTCCGGTTTACATCGGGCGGGCGCGGGTATGATACGCGCAATTGCGCAAGCGTCACCAAGGAGGCGGCGATGGAAAAGCTGGGAGTTATCGGCGGCATGGGCGCCGAGGCCACGTCGTATTACTACGACCAGGTGGTGCGCCATACGGCTGCTGCCTGCGATCAGGAACATATCGACATGGTGGTGCTCTCCAAGTCGACCATGCCCGACCGCACGCTTGCCATTAAGACCGGCGAGCATGCCAAGCTGCTGGCGACCATGAAAGAGTGTGCCCAGGCACTCGAGTCGCTGGGCTGTGCGCACATTGCCATTCCCTGCAACACGTCTCACTACTTCTACGACCAGATCCAGTCGTTTACGAAGGTGCCGATTATCCACATGCCGCGTGAGTCGGTGCGCTATGCCCTTGCGGGTGCGGTGATGGGGGAGTGCGAGTTCGACCCCAACCTGAGTATGCCGGCCGAGCCGGTGCACAAGATTGGCATTATGGGCACCGACGGAACCGTGGGCGCGGGCGTCTACGGCCGCGAATGCGAGGCTGCGGGTGTTGAGGTCGTCTATCCCAGCGAGAAACGTCAGAACGATGTGATGTCGCTTATCTACGATGATGTGAAAGCCGGACGTGAGCCCGATATGGATAAGTTCGACCGCGTGATGTGGGAGTTCGCCCGTAGCGGCTGCGACCGTGTCATTCTGGCCTGCACCGAGCTATCGGTGCTGCAGAAGTATCGAGAGATGCCCGAGATCACCCTCGATGCCATGGATGTCCTGGTGCGCGAATCCATCATCCGCAGCGGCGTCCCCTACCGCCTCTAGCTTCCGACCCGTCAAAAAGGGACAGGTTAATTTTGGTAGGTTTTATCTGGTGAAACAATAAAGGTCTCGGCTCGTTTGGTGCGAGCCGAGGCCTTTTGCGTTGGGCGGTTGCTGTCGGTGGCGAACTAGAACAGGAAGCCGATGGCGATGAGGGCGATGCTGACGATGAGTACGGCGATGTCCAGGCCCTTGATGGGGTAGCGCTTGTACGAGCTGGCGCGCGTGCGCAGATAGAAGCCGCGCTGTTCTGCCGCCAAGGCCGTGGCATCGGTCTTGCCCACGCTCGAGATGAGCAGCGGCACACACAGTGGCAGCATGAGCTTAAGCTTCTTGATAGGGTTCTTGGTGTCGTACTCGACGCCGCGCGCGGTCTGCGCTTCCATGATGGCGTTCATCTCCTGACCAAACACCGGCACAAAGCGCAGCGCCGTGGTAAAGGTGAAGGCATAGCGATACGGTACGTGCAGCACCTCGACGCAGGCGTTGGCAAGGTCGTTGAGCTTGGTCACCATGAGCATGAGGATGAGCGGTAACGCCACACCCAGCAGGCGCAGACAGGCCTTCGATCCTGTGATGAGGCCCGTGTCGGTGATAAAGCCCCACACAACGTTGCCATCGCGCATAAAGGCAAGCTGGAGCACCAGCATGATAAGCGCGAGCGGAATCAGCAACTTGAGCAGCGAGAGCAGACGGTCGACGACACCGGCATAGGCACCCAGCGCAAGGGTGAGTGCCAAAAAGCCCAGCAGCGCCACGTAGGTGTCGGACAAGAAGATGCCGACGATGATGGCGGCGGCGAGGCCCAGTTTGACGACGGGGTTCAGGCGATGCAGCAGCGTATCGCCCGGCATGTAGTCGATGACGTTAACCACGGCGGACCATCTCCTTGGTAATGCGAACGATATCGGTGACCTCGCTCACCTGCGCAAAAGCGGGCGAGACGGAAGATGCCAGACGGCGCGAGAGTTCAATAACCTGGGGCGGCTCAACATAGGCACGCCGCATGAGATCGATGTTCGAGAATAGCTCGTGCGTGCGGCCGCGGTCGAGGATGTGACCGTTTGCCATGACGACGATGCGCTCGGCAAAGTCGGAAACAACTTCCATATCGTGGCAGACCATGATAACGGCGCAGCCGCGCTCGGCCATGGTGCGCACCGTTTCCATGACGGTCATGCACTCGCGGTAATCAAGGCCGCTCGTGGGCTCGTCGAGCACGACGATCTTGGGCTCAACCACTACGACGGAGGCAAGCGCCACCATTTGTCGCTGGCCGCGCGAAAGTGAGAAAGGTGCCTCATCGGCAGGCAGGCCAAAGCGGTCGATAACGAGTTGAGCACGACGCAGAGCCTCGGCACGGTCGATGCCGGCAAGCTCCAGGCCAAAAGCGACCTCGTCGAGTACGGTATCCTTGCAGATCTGGCGGTCGGGGTTTTGGAAGAGCGTTGCGACTTCGCGGGCGATGCGGCTCGTGGGAACGGCCGCGGTATCCAGTCCCGTGACGCGCACGCTGCCCGAGGCGGGCTTGAGCAGGCCTGTGAGCAGCTTGGTGAGCGTGGTCTTGCCGGCACCGTTTTGGCCGACGATGCCCACGAGCTCGCCGGGATAGAGGGTCAGGTTGAGGTCGTGGACGGCGGCGCCGCCATTGGGATAGGCAAACTCAACATGGTCGAAGGTGAGCACGGGCTCGGCGTCCTTGGCGTGCGGGCGCAACGACGGTGCGTGCGGTGAGCCGGCGGGTGCCTGAATGTCGCTGCTTGCGTGTGCGGGGTCGACGATGCCCGAAATCAGGCGCTCGGCCTCATCGACATCCAAGCAAGGGGTACCGCTTACCAGGCCATCGGCCTCGAGGCTATTGAAGATACGCGTGACGCGAGGGCAGTCGACGCCGATGGCACGGAGCTCGTCGGTATGCGCGAAGACCTCGTGTGGCTCGCCCTGCAGCGCGATTTCGCCATGGTTGAGCACGAGCACGCGGTTGCAGTACTCCGAGAGTAGGGCGACCTTTTGCTCAACGACGACGATGGTGATTCCAAGCGCGCGGTTTGCCTCACGCAGCGTCTCGAAGACCAACGTGGAGCTGGCGGGGTCGAGTGCCGCGGTGGGCTCGTCGAGAACCAAGACGCGCGGACGCATGGCGAGGATGGCAGCGATGGCCACCTTTTGCTTCTGTCCGCCCGAGAGGGTGGCGATCTCGCGGTCACGCAGGTCGCTGATGCCGACGGTCTCGAGCGTTTCACTCACGCGCCGCTCGATCTGGTCGTGGGGAACGCCAAAGTTCTCGAGGCCAAAGAGCATCTCGTCCTCGACGACCGAAGCGACCATCTGCGTGTCGATATCCTGCAGCACACTGCCGACGATTTGCGACACGTCGGTGAGCGAGGCTTCGCAGGTGTCGTGGCCGTCTACCATGACGGCCCCAAAGAACGTGCCGGTGTAGTGGTGGGGCACGGCACCCGACAGGCAGGCGGCAAGCGTGGACTTGCCGGCGCCCGAGGGCCCGATGATGCCGATGAAATCTCTCTTGTTCACGCTGAGCGAGATGTGGCTGAGCGCCCGCTCGGTCTGCGTGCCATAGGAGAACGAGACATCGTCGACGTTGATGATCGTTTCCATGGATACCTTTCATAGTCATTGGGGACGTTCTTTAATGACTAGTCGTTTAAGAACGTCCCCAAGAGCTAGTTGTTTGGGACAGTCTTTGTTGGTGGAGTGCGGAGACGGCTTTACGAGGGGCCCCAGGTTGGCGCGAAAGAGGAGCGAAGCGTACTTGGGTACGCGAGCGACGAATGAACGCCAAGATGGGGTGGCTCATAAAGCCGAGCGGGTTAGTTGAGCTTCAGGGCCTTCTGAATGGGCAGATAGAGGGCGCCGACCAGAATGGCGTTAAAGACGGCGGTCATGGCGACGACGGGCAGCATAGCGGCGGCGAGCTCGCCGACCACGCCAAGCATGGCCATCTTGATAACCATGAAGATGACGCCGGAGACAAAGGTGGTCACGAAGGTAGCGACGATGGCGACGGCAGGCTTGACCTGACCGTTCTTGCCGGCGGCGTTGACGATGCCGGCCATGAGCATGGCGGCGATGCCCTCGGCGGCAAAATCGACGAACGGCGAAGTGGTGGTGATCTGGATCACGGCAGCCGAGATGAGGCCAATGACGAGCGCCTGGCCGATGTTGGGGCGAACGACCAGGATGGTGAGGCAGAAGGCCGAGATGATGAACTCGGGGCTGATCATGCCGCCCGAGATGCCCGAGATTGCCTTGCCGACGGTGAAGTTGAGGATGAAGCCGGCGGCGAGCAGGATGGCGAGCAGGACGAGGGCGCGGACATCGAGTTTGCCGCGGTCGGCGGTCTGGACGGTGCGGGGCTGGGCGGCGGTGTTCTGAGACATGGTGAAAATCCTTTCGGAATGGGAGTGCAAGAGAAAAGCGGAGGCGCGTGATGCGAATGCGATCGGGCTCGAGATAGAAAAAGGCCCCCGGTCGAAACCGGAGGCCTTCCAATCACCTAGAGCTAAAAAACAGGCGTGAGGGACTCACTGTCGACCGATCGTATTCGCATCACGCCACCACCAGTTGTTGAGAGAGTTCATCGTGTTCTTCATGTTGGTGGCTCCTTTCGTGATGCCGTGGCGCGGTCGCACCTAGTTGCTGTTGCGCTGCACTATAGCACAGCGAAGTGTGTGCGGGGAAATCTTTTTTAAAAAGATTTCAGGCGGGTTTCCCGCCGGTCAAAAGAGCGGGCTAAGCGGGCGAGGCTGCCATTGCTGCCTTGCCCGCTCAGCTAGGACGTTACTCCTTGTTGCGACGGTAGAGGAAGTAACCACCGGCGGAGATGACGGCAACGCCAGCGATGGCGAATGCAGCCACCATGCGGCCATCAAAACGATCACCGGTGGTGGGCAGGCCGCCCTTGGTGTTCGTTTTGTTGGTGGTTACTGTGGTTGTGGTGTCCGACTTGCCAGGCTTCTCAGGCTTGGTGGTGGGCTGCTCGGGCTTAGCGGGCTGCTCGGGGGTGCCGGGCTGCTCGGGGGTGCCGGGCTGATCCGGGGTGACCGGATCGGTGGCAAGAGCATCCTTGGCGTAAGTGATGGACACCTTGAGGCCGTTGGTCTCGGTGTTCAGGTCGCTCGGGGTGAAGGGCTCGTCAAAGTTTCCGGCCTTCTGATAGGCGCGCATCTCCTGGAGCAGGGCCTTGCACTTGACGTAGGTGTTCTCGGTGGCAGCCTTGCCGGCCTTGTTGGCCAGAGCGGTGCGGCCCTCGGTGGTCGTCTCGGCCAGCATGGCGGCGTCGACTTCCTTGTTCTGTTCGATGAGCTCGTTCTGGAGTGCATCGAGGTAGGAGCGGACGCTGATACCAAGGGTATCGGGATTCTCAAAGCAGAGGGAGCTGATGTCCATGAGGACGTAGTTGATGGAGTTCTCGGGCTCCTCGTTGTTCACGATGTCCGTCTCTTTGCAGTGGTCGAAGGAGACGGTCTGGTCGCTGAAATACGGGCTAACCTCGGTAATCAGCGCGGAGTAGAAGGGGATGGCGACGGAGTACGCGGCGCGGGAGAGCATTTCCCACTGGATTGTTGCAACCTGGGGATCAAGACCGTTGCGAACCTGGAAGACGTGAATCTCGGTGTTGCGCTCGGTGCCGATGGCATAGGCACCGTCAGTGTTGGCGTTAAGGCCCGGGGTATTCTCGCCACGGTTACCGAGAGAGCGAATCATCTCAAAGGTAGTCCAGTCTTTCTTTCCGGGCTGGAAGAACAGCGGCTGCATCTCGTGGACCAAGGCGCCGGTCGTGGCGCGAGCCTCTTCGCGCTCGTCCTTGACGATCTCGTAGTCGGTGCCCTCCTGGAGCTCGTTGCCAAAGTAGTTACGGCCCTGGACGTAGCGGGTCCACTGGTGCATACCGGAATTCTGAATGGTCTCGCCATAGGTTGCGGCGACGTCGAACTTGCCGTCGGTGTACTCGGCAAAGCCCTTCTCCTTAGGCATGGACTCGATGCCCTCGGAGTGCAGGCAGTTCTCGGGGTCGTTGAGGTCGACATCGTAGTTGAGGTTGCCGATGTTGGGGTTGATCGAGGCGACGTCGTCGGCGAGCTTCATGCCGATCCACTGGTGACCGGAAAGCGCGGCAAATAGCCAGGTCTCGTTGTTGTCGGCGATGATGATCTGGTCGTTGGAGCAGACGCCCTGCTCGTCAATCAGGCTGCCGAGGAGCTCGACGCCCTCGCGGGCCGTGGCGCTCTCGCCCAGGATGACGCTGGCGTAGTTGTACTCGCCGATGCCGGTTTTAGTCAGGGGGTCTGCTGTCTCGGCATCTGCATTCATACTGGTGCTTAGCGTGGCGGAGCAGGATACGCCCTTCTCGTTGATGCCTGCTTCAGAGTAGGCATCCCAGCGGTTGTCCCACTGGGAGGGATGGTCGCGTACATAGGTGTAGCGATACGTGGTCTTGGTCGAGGTGTACATGAACGAAGACTCGTCCGAGCTGTACGTATGTCCCGGGCCGTGAGAGGGCTCAATGCCAAAGTGCTTAAGATAGCGCGGGCCATAGTCCTCGGAACGGCCGTAGTACGTGTTGCCGTCGGCCGTAAGGTTTTTGCCCATGTAGACCTGCGTGCAAGCGAGTGCAGAGGTCGGCATGGACATGATGGTTGCAGCTCCAAATGCAAGGCCTATGCCAAGCTTCTTGAGCGCGTTGACGGGGCGAGTTTTCCTCATTTTCCCTCCCAGCGTGCGAAAGCCCTCTGTCGCCAGAGGGCTTCAGCCAATAAAGACACCTCATTAGCGTAACGAACTGGAAACAATATTCATCTATGAAAGAAACTTACTCGATAAGCGTGATGAAATATGCGATGAGCGGTTAATCGTACTCAGTTTGCAGCTTTACTTTAATAAAGACGCCCTGTAATTACTGTAGCCGAATAAAGTAGCTGGGAATGCCCGAAATGAAAATCCCCCGCTGTTTGACGAATGCATAAACAGCGGGAGAGGCGATAACTGGATGAATATCATACCAATGTGGATTTACTTCTTTCGGCGGTGAATCACGTTGATGGCGTAACCGACGAGCATGGCCAAGACGATGACAATAAAGCCGATCAGGGGATTGTCGTTCATAGGGTCCTCCTATTTTCCGAGCGGGGAGAATTCGTCGACGATGAGGTCGAGGCATTGCGGAAGCGCGCGGGCTCCAAAGACGCCCGAATTGCTGGAGATAATCTCGCCATCGAACTGCATGCCCAGTGACGGGGTGCAGGTGATCTTGGCTTCCTTGGTCTGGATGATCTTGAACTGTGGGCGCCCGAGTACCTTACCGGCGGGGTCAAGCGCAGCGGTGATCACAGTAGGCAGCAGCTGAACGGTGCGCACGGGTTCGATGACCGCAATATCGACCATGCCATCGTTCATGCGGCAGTCGGGGAACAGGTTGATGTCGTTTTGAATGACCGAGGTATTGCCCGCCATGCAGCAGATGCCGTCGAGCTCCTCGACAATGCCGTCGTGCTCAATGGTAAAGTGCGCCACCGTGGGGTTGGGCGTGGCGAGAGCGGAGAGGAAGTAGGCGATCTCGCCGATGTCGTTTTTGGTGGGAGCGGCCTTCATCATGATCTCGGCGTCGAAGCCCGAGCCGGCGATGATGATAAAGCCGTGGCGCTTCTCTCTGCCGTTCTCGTCGAGCCAAAAGAGCTCGCCCATGTCCACTTTGACCGTGCGACCGGCGCGGCAAGCCTTGGCAAGCGCCGCCGCCTCAGGGGCATTGCCGATGTTGTTGAAGAACAGGCAGGCCGTGCCGGAGGGGAAGACGAGCGTGGGGACGCCGCATCCGCGCATCTGGTCGAGCACGTTGGAGACGGTGCCGTCGCCGCCCGAAATCACCACGCGATCAAACTCGCGCACGTCTGCCACGGCGTCCTCGGGTTCCATGCCATCGCCGATAAAACGCATCACGACCTCGTCGCCGCCCTGCGCGAGGGCGTGCGTGAATGCGTAGATTTCATCTGAGCTGGGGCCCGATGCCGGGTTGTGGATGATAAGGCAGCGCATACTTACGTTCCCGTTCTGTGACTAACCGAGTATAGTTGTAAGACAATGCCGTTATCCTACCCGTGTTTTTCGGGCCTAACCTTATTCGATGGGTTGATATGTACATTTCCACACATCAGGCTCTACTCGACTTTTGCCAGCGCGCCCGTGAGTTTGACGCGATTGCCGTCGATACCGAGTTTTTGCGCGAGCGCACGTTCCATCCGCGCCTGTGTTTGGTTCAGATTGCCACCCCTGCCGAGAGCGTCGCGGTCGACCCTCTGGTGATCGACGACCTGTCGCCGTTGGCCGAGCTTATGGCCGACGAGAGCGTGACCAAAGTCTTCCACGCCTGCTCGCAGGATATGGAGGTTATGCTTCATACCGTAGGCGTGCTGCCGCGTCCGATTTTTGACACGCAGGTGGCCGCCGCCTTTTTGGGCGAACGCCAGCAGATTTCCTACGGTGCGCTCGTGCAGACGTTTTGCGGCGTCTCGCTGCCCAAGACCGAGTCGCTGACCGACTGGTCGCGTCGCCCGCTGACCGACAAACAGATCGAGTACGCGATCGATGACGTCAAGTACCTGATCGTCGCCTATACCGAGATGATGAGCCGCCTGCGCGAGCTGGGCCGCGTGGACTGGGTGCTCGACGAGCTGCGCCCGCTGGCTGACGAGTCGCACTATCGCGCCGATCGCCACGAGGCGTTCCGTAAGGTCAAACGCATCAATTCGTGCAGCCGTCACCAGTTGGGCATCGCGCGCGAGCTCGCCGCCTGGCGCGAGGACCGCGCCGAGCGCCGTAACATCCCGCGCAAGTGGGTCATGTCCGACGACACGCTGCTTGCGCTCGTTAAGCGCAATCCCGTGCGCGTTGAGGAGTTCCGTAGCATTCGCGGTACCGACCAGTTGGGGGAGCGCGATGTGGACGGCGCGCTCATGGCCATCAAGCGCGGCGCGAGCTGCCCGTACGATCGCCTGCCGCTCATGGTGCGCGGGCACCGTCAGATCTCGCCGGAGCTGGAGAGCGTGACGGACCTGATGTATGCGCTCATCCGCCTGGTTGCCGAACGCTCGGGAGTGGCGACCTCGGTTATTGCCTCGCGCGATGACCTGGCCGACTACATTGAGCATCCCGAGCAGAGCCCCCTGCGTGAAGGCTGGCGTTTTGAGCTTGTGGGCTCGCGTCTGGACGATCTGCTTTCCGGCAATATGGGACTCACCGTGAAGGACGGAAAGATTGAGTTGTTATAGGGAAGCCTAGTCTGCTGAGTGGGTAGAATGCCTCCAACGTGTAACTCGATTCGGAGGAATTCGCATGCCCTATTACTATGGATACGGCTTTGGTATCGACCCGCTGTACCTGCTGGTTGTTCTTGTCTGCACGGTGCTTGGCCTTGCCGCGCAGAGCTATATCAATTCGACGTACAAGACGTGGTCCAAGGTTCGCTCGGACGGCGACACGGGCGCCACGGTCGCTCGCCGCATGCTCGACGCCAACGGCTGCAATGCCGTGGGTATCAAGGGTGTCGCCGGTGAACTCACTGACCATTACAACCCGCAGGATAACAACCTGTATCTCTCGGAAGCCAACCGCTCGGGCGGATCGGTCGCAAGCGTTGCCGTGGCCTGCCACGAGGCGGGCCATGCCGCCCAGCGTCAAAGTGGTTATGCCATGATGAAGGTACGCACTGCCCTGGTCCCGGTCGTCAACTTTACCCAGAACACCTGGACCATCGTGCTGCTCATGGGCCTGTTTATGAACATCGCGGGACTCACGACCCTCGCGCTGATCTTCTTCTCGTTAAGCGTGCTGTTCCAGCTCGTTACGCTGCCGGTCGAGATTGACGCCAGCTGCCGCGCCGTGGCGTATATCGAACAGTCGGGCATGAGCTCCAAACAGGTCAACGGTGCCAAGAAGGTGCTGACGGCCGCCGCGCTTACCTATGTGGCTGCGGCGCTCACCTCGATTATTCAGCTGCTCTATCTTATGGCTCGCTACAACAGAAACTCCAACCGATAACAAATTGGGTCGCTGGGCGCCGCGGGGATTTGTGTCCCCGCGGCGCTGTACTATGTGTTGGACTTGAATTTGCGCAGGGCCGGAGCCCTTGTGCACGATGACGAAAGGAGGCTGCGTGGCAGGCTGGAATCTAACCGGCAATGCCGTTTCCGCCGAGTTCGACGGTTCGGACGAGCAGGAGCGCAAAGAGCTCAGCGTGAGCCAGGCGGTAGAGATCGCCGCCGGTGCGCTCGAGGCCATTCCGCAGCTGAGCGTTCTGGGCGAGGTCACGGGTTTTCGTGGCCCAAACGCCCGAAGCGGCCACTGCTACTTTCAGATCAAGGACGACTCGGCGGCCGTCGACTGCATCATCTGGAAGGGCGCTTACCTTAAGCGCACCTTCGACTTGCGCGACGGCATGCAGGTAAGCTTTAAGGGCGGCTTCAATCTCTACAAGCCTACGGGTCGTATGAGCTTCGTCGCCCGCTCGTTCTCGTTAGCGGGGGAGGGTCTGCTGCGTCAACAAGTGGCGCAACTGGCCGAAAAGCTACGCCGCGAGGGCCTGATGGACGAAGCGCGCAAGCGCCGCATCCCGGTGTTCTGCTCCCGCGTGGCGGTCGTCACCTCGCTTTCGGGTGCCGTAATCGACGACGTCAAGCGTACATTGCGTCGTCGCAACCCGCTCGTCGAGCTCGTTTGCGTGGGCGCCAAGGTTCAAGGCGAGGGTGCGCCGGCCGAGCTCATTGAGGGCTTGCGCCGCGCCGCTTCCATTACGCCGGCGCCCGACTGTATTTTGCTGGTGCGCGGCGGCGGTTCCTTTGAGGACCTCATGACCTTTAATGACGAGGAGCTTGCCCGCGCGGTGGCGGCTTGTCCTGTGCCCGTGGTGACCGGCATTGGCCATGAGCCCGATACCTCGATTTGCGACATGGTGAGCGACCGACGCGCCTCCACGCCCACGGCGGCGGCAGAATCGGTGGCGCCGGCTATGACGGAGTTGGCCGATGTGCTCGAGGCGCGCCATCAGCGTCTGGGTGCCGCGATGGCATCGATGATTGGGTCGGCCCAGGTCGACCTGGAGATGCTCGATCAGCGCGGTCGCCGTGCCTGGGATACCTATACGGCTCGCTTGGGTGATGCGCTCGATGCCGCTGCGTGTCGCCCGTGCCTCAACGACCCCACATTTATGGTCGAGCGTCGCGAATCGGAGCTTGCGCTGACTGCCGATCGCCTGTCGGGCGCCATAGTACGCTCGGTCGGGACATTCCGCTCCAACTTTGAGCGCTTGCCCGAGCGTCTGGTTACAAGCACCTCGGGGCTCGATGGTAAGCGCCATGCGCTCACGCTTGCGAGTTCCCGCCTGGAGCATCAGGGACGTTCGATGCTCAGCAAACCCGCGTCCGACCTGGGCCGTGCAGCAGCCTCGCTCGATGCCCTGTCGCCGCTCAAGGTGCTTGCCCGCGGCTATTCCATCGCGTACAGCGACGATGGTGTGGCTACGAGCGCCAAGACCTTTAAGCCCGGCGACGCCATTCGTGTGCGCATGGCAGACGGCAACGTGGCGGCAACGGTCGATATGGTCGAGTAACCCGCGTTTCATAGCGATAAACCTTTAGGAAAGGAAACAGATATGGCAGAGAAGACCCCGGTCGAGCAGCTTACGTACAAGCAGGCTTCGCAGGAGTTGGAGCTCATCATCCGCAGCTTGGAGTCTGGCGATATGGAGCTCGAGGAGTCGCTCGAGAGCTATACCCGCGGCGTCGAGCTCCTCAAGAGCCTGCGCACCCGCCTGTCCGATGCCGAGCAGAAGGTCTCGGTGCTCCTTAAGGACGTCGACGGCAACGACGTGCTCGCCGACGGCGAAGCCGCCAACACCGACGACAGCCTCTCGTTCTAACCATCTCGACCAAATATAATTACCTTGGTCTGTAAGAAAGGAACCAGCTATGTGCGATTGCATCTTCTGTAAAATTGCCAACCACGAGATCCCCTCGACCGTTGTCTATGAGGACGACCAGGTCATCGCCTTCGACGACCTCAACCCGCAGGCGCCGGTCCACACGCTCGTGATCCCCAAGAAGCACTACAGCGACATCGCCGACAACGTGCCTGCCGAGACCATGGGCGCCATGGCTCACGCCATCCAGGAGGTCGCCAAGGCCAAGGGACTGGAGGACGGTTTCCGCGTCATTTCCAACAAGGGTGTCGACGCCGGCCAGACCGTCATGCACTTCCATATGCACGTCCTCGGCGGCAAAAACCTGGGCGAGAACCTCATCTGAGGGCGCGTAGCCCGTCGACTTGGCTGCCTTTGGAGTAATCTATGCAGCTTTCTCAACTCGAATACCTTCAAGCGGTAACGAACTATGGCGGCGTGCGCAAAGCAGCTCGCGCCGTTCATGTGAGTCCGCAGGCTGTTTCGTCGGCAATCAAAAAGTTGGAATCTGAGTATCAGATTGTTTTGCTCGACCGATCGGCGGGGGAGGCTGTTTTGTCTCCGGCGGGTAGAGAATTTGCGCGTCGTGCACGCGTGATCCTGGCACAAGTCGACGATCTCAAAAAGTACGCTCAATCGGGGAGCGACGGCGTTTCGCCCGATGGCCACTTTCGTCTTTACGCCCCCTGCCTTCATGGGCGGGGGCGCCTTTTTGCCGAAAACTGGTATGACTCGTTTGAAAGCTCACATCCTCAGATTCACCTTGATGTGTGGCATCAGCCAACGGCTGCATGCTTTGAATCACTTGTGCTTGGTATTTCGGATGCGGCCATCTCATTTGAGGAACCAAGGGACAGTGTCCTTTCTTCGAAATACTTGGGTGAAAAGGAGCTCAAGGTTCTTTCGTGCCCAGCGGGTCATCAATCTGTGGGCGCTATGACCGTTCGTGAGTTACTGGGCGGCAGGCTCGCTGTTCCCATTAATTTGTCACCCTGTCTCAATGCAATCAATCAATGTCCCGAAGCCCAGCTCGTCAATTTTCGCTTCCGTGATGTTGAATACGGAAGCAGGGCTCAGACTGAGTTTCTTCAAGCCGGGGGATTGATATTGAGTTTGTCTGGGTCCTCTCTCGCATCGGATGGGTCAGAAGTGAGTGAGTGCTCCATTGAAGGATCGCGTGACGTAGCCTTGCCCATCTACTTTTGCTATCGACAAAATACCTGGACCGATCGACACCAGACGGTTTTTCTGCACCTATTGCGTCATCTTGCTTCGTGAGATTAATTGGCTTCGAGACGTCAAGTGATTATTGACGCCTTGTAACACATAGCTGACAGCTTTGCCCTCATGCTTTTCCAAGATTCCGATTTAGATTGCTGACTCTTGGAGGGCGGAGCATGAAAAACCGTACGGTTTTGCTTTATATGACGTTCGTTTTTCTGCCGAACTTCAGCACCATCTTGTTTTTTCTAACTGTCTACCTTGAGTTCGTCGGATTCTCGATGGTGGCGATTTCTAGCATGATGATTGCATACCAAGTGAGCAAGTTCATCCTTGAAGTTCCCACTGGCTATATTGCTGATAGGTTTGGACGAAAGACAAGCGGTCTCGTTGGCGTCGCAGGAATGCTTGGATACTACGCCGCCCTGCTTCTCGTCCGTTCTCCCCTGCTTTTAATCGGTGCGTTCGCTCTTAAAGGTTTTGCCGTTGCATGTGTGAGCGGATCCATAGAAGCGATTTTCATTGACAGCGTCTCTCAGGACCAGCTCGTAAGACTTAATGTCGTTGAGCGATTTGTTTTCTATGCCTCTTATGCCATCTCCGCTTGTGTGGGCGGCTTCATTTCGTCTGTCGGTGCATACCTCATTGGTCTTTCGGCAGATATCATCGCAATGGTGTTGACGTTGGTTGTCGTTATCTGCATTCCTGAGATGCGAAGAGGGGGCACTGCGGCGACACCTGAGCGTGGAATGAGCCCGAAGATGATCGGTGCTGCTATTACGGGTAATGGCGTTCTTCGGTCAGCGTTTATCATGGACTGTTCTCAGGCATTTGCCTTCGTCGCTCTGGAAGACTTTTTCTCACTGTTGCTTGCGGGCCGCGGAATGAATGCCGTCGCTTCGGGCGTGACCATTGCGGTCCAGCTCCTTGCCTCCGCCTCCATAGGGTTTATTGTGCCCAGTGCGATTACTCGTGTCGACAAGGGCCGTTTTGCGCGTATTTGCGGCATCATTCGCTTAGTATTGACAGCTTTGTTTTTGATTCCCCTTACTCCGGTTAATTTGCTGCCCGTGTTCTATGTGCTGCAGACGGTTGCGTACTCGTTGTTTGCCCCAATCAAATACTCAGTTTTCCAAAATGCTGCCGATTCAGCGATGCGCTGTTCGCTGATTTCGGATCAAAGCCAGATGGTGGCGGTGGGTGCCGTTCTTTTCTATCTGCTCAACGCTGTGTTGAGTAGCGTTGCGGGCATTCGAGTCGTATTGCTTGTTGCGCTCGGGATTTCTTCCCTGGTGTATATCCCCGCGCTATTTCGTTTTACAAGTCAAAGGCCGTGAGTATTTGGGCATCGATAACTTATATATCAACGCAATAAACCCGAGCGCGAGGGCGTTTGGGTTTATTATTGAAACGTATGTAACCTGGCGGCGCCACACCGCCTGTTAGTAGGGAGACACATGAACGTTCTGGTCGTCAACGCAGGATCTTCGACCCTTAAGTATCAGGTCATCGATACCAAGTCCCACAAGGTGTCCGCAAAGGGCTCCTGCGAGCGCGTCTGCTTTACCGGCGGTACCTTCACCCACGCTGCCAACGGCTCCAAGAAGGTGACCGAGAACATCGAGTTCCCCGACCACAAGGTCGCCATCGAGGTCGTCCTGAAGGACCTTGAGGCCAACGGCGTCAAGATCGAGGGCATCGGCCACCGTATCGTTCAGGGCGGTTGGTACTTCGGCGATTCCTCCCTCGTCGACGAGGACGTCCTCGCCAAGATCCGCGAGGTTGCTCCGCTCGCCCCGCTGCACAACAACCCCGAGGCCAACGTTATTGAGTACTGCCTCGAGCAGTATCCCGACCTGCCCAACGTCACGGTCTACGACACTGCTTTCCACTTCAATATGCCCGAGGTCGCCAAGACCTACGCCCTGCCCAAGGACGTCTGCGACAAGCTGCACATCCGTAAGTACGGCGCCCACGGCACCAGCTACCGCTACATCTCCAAGAAGGTTGCCGAGATGACCAACGGCGAGGCTCGCAAGGTCGTCGTGTGCCACATCGGTTCCGGCGCTTCCCTGTGCGCCATCGAGGACGGCAAGTGCATGGACACCACCATGGGCCTGACGCCGCTCGACGGTGTCATGATGGGCACCCGCTGCGGCTCCATCGACCCGGCTACCGTGTGCTACCTGCAGCGCGAGGGCGGCTACACCTTCGACGAGGTTGACGAGATGATGAACAAGAAGTCCGGCCTTTTGGCTGTGACCGGTGGCAAGACCAACGACTGCCGCAATGTCGAGGAGCTCGCTGCCGCTGGCGACCCCGAGGCTCAGCTCGCCTTCGATATGTTCGTCTACAAGATTGCCGCCAAGGCTGCCGAGATGGCCACTTCTATGTGCGGTATGGACACCCTGGTCTTTACCGCCGGCATCGGCGAGCACGCTCCGGCCGTCCGCGCCGGCGTTGCCGACCGCCTGGCCTTTATGGGCGTCAAGATGAATCATGCCCGCAACGCCCTGCGTGGTGACGGCGCTTGGTGCCTGTCTGCCAAGGATTCCAAGGTCAAGATTTTCGTCATCCCCACGGACGAGGAGTTCATGATCGCTTCCGACGTCGAGCGCATCGTCAACGGCAAGTAATTGCAAGAGGGGAGGGGCTGGACGACCGAGCGCCGTTCAGCCCCTCTTTTGTCTCGATGAGCGATATGCCTGATAGCTATTTATCAAGTTGTGATAACTTCTTATTAACATGCGGCCGCCTTAAGGGGTCTGCGCCGACCGTATCGCACTGCAAAGGAGTCTCATGAACGTACTTGTTGTCAACGCCGGCAGCTCGAGCCTTAAATATCAGCTTTTGGATACCGATACCCGCGAGGTTTTCGCCAAGGGCAACTGCGAACGTATCGGTTCGGACGTGGGCATCTTTGGCCACTCCGAGAACGGTGGCGCCAAGCAAACCGAGGAGGCCCCCTTCCCGGATCACCGTTCGGCTATCGCACGCGTGCTCGAAGAGCTCGAGAAGACCGACTTTACGATCGATGGCATTGGGCATCGTATTGTTCAGGGTGGCTGGTACTTTGACGATTCCGCGGTCGTTGACGATGAGGTCATGGCTAAGATCCTCGAGGTGGCACCGCTTGCCCCGCTACACAACTACGGCGAGGCAGCGGCAATCGAGTATTGTCGCGAGAAGTATCCGGAGCTGCCCAACGTGGCCGTCTTCGACACCTCGTTCCACATGACTATGCCCGAGGTCGCCTACACCTACGCCCTGCCCAAGGACGTGCGTGACAAGTATCACGTGCGCAAGTACGGCGCCCACGGCACAAGCCACCGCTATGAGTGGATGATGGCCAAGGAGATCCTGGGTTCGCGCTGCCACCGTCTGCTTTCGTGTCATCTGGGCAACGGCGCTTCGCTCGCCGCCATCGAGGACGGTGTATGCCGCGATACCACGATGGGCCTCACGCCGCTCGACGGCCTGATGATGGGCACCCGTTGTGGTTCCATTGACCCGGCCACCGTGTGCTACCTGCAGCGCGAGGGCGGCTACAGCTACCAGGAAGTCGATGACATGATGAACAAGCAGTCCGGTCTGCTTGCCATCTCGGGCATCTCCAACGATGCCCGCGACATCCGTACGCGCGCTTCCGAGGGTGACGAGCGCTGCCTGCTCGCCTTCGATATGTTCGCATACAAGGCCATGCAGCAGGCCGGTTCCATGATTGCCTCCATGGCGGGCGTGGACACCATTACCTTTACCGCCGGCATCGGCGAGAATGACTGGTCGATCCGCAAGGCCTTCTGCGACTGCTTTGAGTGGCTGGGCGTGCGTATCGACAACAACAAGAACCGCGAGGCCGTGGGCAACGGCCCACAGGTCATCAGCGCCGCCGGTTCCGCCGTCACGGTCATGGTCATCCCCACCGACGAGGAATACATGATCGCCCACGACGTCGAGCGTCTGACCGCGAATAACTAGTGCGTTCGCTTGCGATTGAACGAAAGGCCTCCTGAGCAGCAGCTCAGGAGGCCTTTTTGCTAGCAGGCGGAAATTCCAGTCCCAAAGTGATCATCACCAGTAACGCCTGCGCTCCCAGCAACGACACCCATCCATTCAGATCCTCAGCCCCAGCTCGTAGCCAAGCCGCCGTCCACTCCAGATGCTCTGAATGCTTCGTAGCAGTAGAAGGCCGTACGGGCTAACCCCTGAAAACATTCCGCAGACCAGAAACGCCCCCGTTCGTAGCTCCGAAGGAGCAGAACGGGGGCGTTTCATTGGTCGAGGACGTTTTCAGGGGTTAGCCCGTACGGCCTTCGGGCGAGTGCGTCCGCTACTCAGCCATCTGAGCCTGGACGGCGGTGATGGCTACGACACCCACGATGTCGTCGGCAGAGCAGCCGCGCGAAAGGTCGTTAACCGGCTTGGCGATGCCCTGCAGGATGGGGCCGTAAGCGTCGGCGCCGGCGAAGCGCTGGACCAGCTTGTAGCCGATGTTGCCGGCCTCGAGGTCGGGGAACACGAGCACGTTGGCCTTGCCGGCGACAGAGGAGCCGGGAGCCTTGAGCTGAGCGACGGTGGGGACGATGGCAGCGTCGAGCTGCAGGTCGCCATCGATGGCGAGCTCGGGAGCCTTTTCCTTGCAGAACTTCACGGCCTCCTGGACCTTCTTGGCAACCTCGCCGCCGGCGGAGCCCATGGTGGAGTAGGAGAGCATGGCCACGTGCGGCTCAACGTTGCCCATGAAGGTGGACCAGGAGTGAGCGGAGGCGATGGCGATCTCGGAGAGCTCGTCGGAGGACGGGTTGATGTTGAGGCCGCAGTCGGCGAAGATCAGCGTGCCGTCGGTGCCGAACTGCGGGGTGTCGGTGCACATCACGAAGAAGGCCGAGACCAGCTTGGTGCCTGGGGCGGTCTTGAGAATCTGCAGCGCGGGGCGCAGGGTATCGGCGGTGGAGTGGCAGGCGCCGGAGACCAGGCCGTCGGCGTCGCCCATCTTGACCATCATAGTGCCAAAGTAGGTGGCGTCCATCACCTGGGCGCGAGCCTGCTCGATGGTAACGCCCTTCTTGGCGCGGAGCTCGGCAAACTTCTGTGCGTACTCCTCGTGCTTCTCGGCGTTGCGCGGATCGATGACGGTGGCGCCGGGGACGTTGATCTCGTTGGGATCGCCCAGGATGACGATGTTGGCCAGGCCTTCCTCGATGATCTTGTTGGCCGCGACGATGGTGCGCGGATCCTCGCCCTCGGGCAGGACGATGGTCTTAAGGTCGGCCTTGGCGGCAGACTTCATACGGTTTAGGAAATCGCTCATGTTACTCCTTGCAAGCGTTTCGCTAAGCTCCAGGCGCCCGGCTGTTCACGAATAAACCCGCTGCTAGCGGGTTTACCTTTCAATAATGTACGCCGCGGTGCTTGAGCTTTCCTTGTGTGGCAAGCTCATTATAGGACGCATTAGCGCTATAATCGCTCTGATAAATATGTCTCGAAGAATGTTCGAGAAAAGCCCAGCTAACGAGCCCGTGGCTTTTGACAAGGAGTATCGATGCAGATTACCTCAGGCCTGCCTGAAGGCTTTAATGCCGGTGCGTACGACATGATCGTTGTCGGCGCCGGTTATGCCGGTGCCGTTTGCGCCCGCCGTCTTGCCGAAACTATCGGCTATCGTGTTGCCGTTTTGGAACGTCGCGGCCACATCGCGGGTAATGCCTACGACTGCACTGACGAGGCCGGAATCCTGGTCCACGAGTACGGTCCGCACATCTATCACACTTTTAATGAGCGCGTCCATAACTTCCTGTCGCGCTTTACCAAGTGGACGGACTACCAGCACAAGGTGCTCGCCAACATCAACGGCACCCTCATGCCCGTACCCTTTAACCATGCGAGCCTCAAGCTCGCCTTTGGCGATGAGCGCGGCGAGGAGCTGTATCAGAAGCTCGTGGAGACCTTTGGCAAGGACGTCAAGGTGCCCATTATGGAGCTGCGCAAGAAGAACGACCCGGATCTTGCCGAGGTCGCCGATTATGTCTATGAGAACGTCTTTTTGCATTACACCATGAAGCAGTGGGGCCAGACGCCCGACCAGATCGACCCCTCGATCACCGGCCGCGTTCCCGTCTTTGTGGGCGATGACGATCGCTACTTCCCGCAGGCTCCTTTCCAGGGCATGCCGCAGGACGGCTATACCGCGCTGTTCGAGCATATGCTCGATCACGATCTGATCGACGTATTCTGTGACGTAGACGCCCGTGACCTCTTTGAAATCGACGAGACCACCGTCAAGATCGACGGCAAGGTCTATGGCGGCGAGATCGTCTACACCGGTCCGCTCGACGAGCTATTCAACCTCGACCTGGGCGCGCTGCCGTACCGCACGCTCGATATGAAGTTCGAGACGCTCGATATGGACCAGTTCCAGCCCGTGGGCACCGTCAACTACACCACGAGCGAGGACTATACGCGCATCACCGAGTTCAAGAACATGACTGGTCAGGTCCTGCCCGGCAAGACCACCATCATGAAGGAGTACTCCAAGGCCTATACGCCCGGCTCGGGCGAGACGCCGTACTACGCTATTCTGGAGCCCGAGAACCGTGAGCTCTATGAGCGCTACCTTGAGCGCGTCCAGAACCTGACGAACTTCCACCCGGTGGGTCGTCTGGCCGAGTATCGTTACTACGATATGGACGCCGTGACCAATTCTGCCCTCGATCTTTCGGATGAGATTATCGCCTGCCATGCATAAAGTCATAACATTCGGTATTCCCTCGTATAACGCCGCCAAGGATATGGACCATTGCATCACCTCCATCTTGGAGGGGAGCAATTACGCCACCGATATCGAGATTATCGTGGTGGACGACGGCTCCAAGGACGAGACGGCCGCCAAGGCCGACGAGTGGGAGGCCCGTTATCCTGGAATCATCCGCGCGGTGCACCAGGAGAATGGCGGCCACGGTATCGCCGTCCTCTCGGGCCTGCGTGAGGCGCATGGTACGTACTATAAGGTCGTTGAC
This sequence comes from Collinsella sp. AF15-51, assembly GCF_003462845.1. Taxonomy (NCBI): domain Bacteria; kingdom Bacillati; phylum Actinomycetota; class Coriobacteriia; order Coriobacteriales; family Coriobacteriaceae; genus Collinsella; species Collinsella sp. AF15-51. The sequence continues at coordinate 56,762 of NZ_QRYG01000011.1, forward strand.
TCGGACGACTGGCTCGACGGTGCGGCGCTTTCGACCATGCTGTCGATTCTGCGTGGCTTTGAGGAGCGCGACCAGCGCGTCGACCTGTTTATCTCGAACTACGTGTACGAGAAGGTTTACGAGGGCACGCATACCGCTATTGGCTACAAGTTTGCCCTGCCGCGCAAAAAGATTTTCTCTTGGGACCAGATCGGACACTTCCGTCCCGATCAGAACCTGCTCATGCACAGCCTGTGCTATCGCACCGACGTACTGCGCGAGTCCAATCTGCCTATGCCGGCACACACGTTCTACGTGGATAATATCTACGCATACGTGCCGCTGCCGCGCTGCAAGACCATGTACTACGCCGACATCGACCTCTATCGCTACTTTATCGGTCGCGAGGGCCAGAGCGTCAACGAGGCTACGATGGTCAAGCGCCTGGGTCAGCAGTTCCGCATAACGCGCATCATGATGGAATCGTTCCACCTGTACCAGGACGTTGAGTCCTCGCGTCTGCGTTCGTACATGATGGGCTACTTCACCATGATGATGGCTATTTGCTCGGTGCTCACCAAGCTTTCCGAGGAAGATTGTGCCGATGAGCGCCTGAAGACGCTGTGGAAGGACCTGAAGGAGTACGACGAGCGCATGTATCGTCGCGCTCGCTACGGCGTGGTCGGATTCTTTACCAACCTGCATGGACGGGCCGGAGACAAAACCACACTCGGCCTATACCATCTTGCCTCAAAGATCTTCAAATTCAACTAGCTGCTGAGTAATCGCTGCTGATAGGTTGACTGGGCCCCTTGGCCTTTAGTTTGCTACTGCGAACAGTCCTGCTCGCACGGAAAGCACATTAAGTGCTTTCCGGCTCGTGCGGAACTTGTATCAAACTAAAGGCCAAGGGGCCTCTGCTATAAGAATCGATTGTCAGGAAGTTGAATTTGAAGATCTTCGACGCGTGGTACAAAGGGGCCTGGGCTGAAAAGAATTTGGTTGGTAGGTTGCCCGGTGGGGTTTGGTTATGTTTGTCGCGAGTTCCGCACGAGCCGAAGAGCACTTAATGTGCTCTTCGTGCGAGCCAGGACTGTAGAGCAGCAAACATAACCAAACCCCACCGGGCAACCGGACGAGCTAGTTTACTTTGCGGCGCCGGGTATGCCGTGGGAGGTTTTGGCGTTTTTGGCTCCGTTTACGATGGCGGTCTGTAGGGCCCTTACGGCGAGCATGCCCAGCAGGTCTAGGGGAACGGCGGCGCTTGCCTGGGCGCCCAGTTTGCCGCTGGCGAGGGTGTAGATGGTGTCGCCGTCGTTGGTGGTGTGCGTGGGACGGATGGCGTGTGCGTAGGCGTCTGCGGCCATCTGGGAGACCTTGGTGGCTTGTGCCTTAGTGAGTTCCACGTTGGTGACGATGCAGCTGATGGTGGTGTTGGTGCGGTCGAGCGGCATCTGCATGGATCCGGCGGCGGCAAAGGCTGCGAGCTCCATGTCGACGATCTGGTCGCTATCTGCTGCGGCGCGCATACCAGCGACCCATTCGCCGGTGAAGGGGTCGACGACATTGCCGCAGGCGTTGACCGAGACCACGGCACCCACCTTAACAGGGCCGAGTGCCACGGCGGCAGCGCCTAGGCCGGCCTTCATGCAGGTGGCGGGGCCCATGAGCTTGCCCACGGTGGCACCGGTGCCGGCACCTACATTGCCCTGCTCGAGCGTGGTGGGGGTGTTGTCGAGCGCCTCGCGCACGGCGGAGATGCCAGCCTCAATGTCGGGGCGTACGGCGGGGTCGCCAAAGGCGAGGTCGAAGATGCAGCTGGAGCACACGATAGGCACCTGCGTGGGGCCGACGGGAAGGCCGATGCCGCGGCTCTCAAGCTCGCGAGCGACGCCGCTTGCGGCCTCCAGGCCAAAGGCCGATCCGCCCGAAAGGCAGACGGCGTGGACCTTGTCGACGGTGTTCTCGGGACGCAGCAGGTCGGTTTCGCGCGATGCCGGGGCACCGCCGCGAACGTCAACGCCGCCGGTGGCGCCCTCGGGTGCCACGATTACGGTGCAACCGGTGCCGGCCTCCTCGTCCGTGTAGTTGCCAAAGCAAAAGCCATCGACATCGCAAACGTCAATGGCCTCAAGCAGTGTATCCATGTTTTACTCCTATCGGTTTTCCGCCGGGCCTTATGCCCGGTCGGGATCCGTACGGTACGCCGAAATTGTAGGCGCTGGGGGATACCCAGCGCCAGATGCAATTACGATAGTTTTTGAATCGCACGCGCGACGCGAGCGATGGGCAGGCCCACCACGTTGTAGAAGTCGCCCGAAATATCATGCACGAGCATGCGCCCGCCTGTGCCCTGGATGCCGTAGGCGCCGGCTTTGTCCATGGGCTCGCCCGAGGCGACGTAGCGCTCAATCTGCTCGTCGGTGAGCTCATAGAACGTCACGTCGGTCACATCGACAAACGACAGGCTCTCGGCGGCATGCGGAGCGGCCGTGTCGCCTGCCTTAACGATGCAGACGCCGGTTGCGACCTGGTGCGTGCGGCCCGAAAGCTCGCGGAGCATGGTGCGCGCCTCGTCCTCGGTTGCCGGCTTGCCCAGAATCTTGCCATCGAAGGTGACAATAGTATCGGCCGCGACGGTCAGTTCGTTGGGCTCGGCATGCTCGGCGGCAACGGAGGCGGCTTTGGCGCGTGCTAAGCGTTCAACGAGCGTAAGCGGGGCCTCGCCATCAAAAGGCGTTTCGTCGATATCTGCGGGAATCACGTGAATGTCATAGCCCGCCTCGCGCATCAACTCGATGCGGCGCGGTGATTGCGAAGCCAAAATCATAGCTGAATGCCCTCGGCGACCTTCTCGACGGCCTTGTCGCCGGCGAGTGTGCGCAGCAGCTCAAGCGCAAAGGGGAGCGACTGGGCCATGCCGCTGGCGGTGATGATGTTGCCGTCTTGCGTAACCTTCTCGCCGGTATAGGCGCCTTCGGGGAAGCTTTTCTCAAAGCCAGGGAAGCACGTGGCCTGGCGCCCCTCGAGTAGGTCGAGCTCGCCCAGGATAAACGGGGCGGCGCAGATGGCGGCAACGTGCTTGGTCGCGGCGAACTCGCAGACCACGTCGCAGACGCGCTGATCGGCGCGCAGGTTGGTGGCACCGGGCAGGCCGCCGGGCAGCACGACGCAGTCGTACTCGTCAAAGTTGATCTCATCAAAGAGCGCATCGCAGGTCACGGGGATCTGCAGCGAGCTTACGACCTCACGCGTGGGCATGATCGAGACGAGCGTGGCACGCACGCCGCCGCGACGCATGACATCGACCATGGTCAAGCATTCAATAGTTTCAAAGCCATCGGCGGCGAGAACGGCAACGCTGGGCATGAGGGCTCCTTTCATGGGCGGCATACAATTAGCCGTCTTATACCCCGAAGACCTCCGCTTGCCACGCTCGATTTCCCAATGTTTAAAATAGCCCCGTCCGAATTAGCTACCCCACCCATCCTCAACAATCTCAATCTGTAACATCCATCGACCAAAACTAGCCCCAACTGTTACAGATCGAGACAGTCCCCAACAGCACCGCCCCGTTCGGGGAAACGACCGCTACAGGTACGGCGGGCAGAGGCTCACTTTTTTCTTCGGTTTTTCTTGACGGAATCTCACCTGTTGTAGTACTTTGTCCCAGTCTAAAAACGCGTGGACTTTTCTGGGCGCTAGCCACCTTTTTGCCACGCAACCGAGCAGTCGGTTGCGTGGCTTTTTTCGTCTTGGCAGCAGGTACCACATGCACCGCCAGAAGACCGCACGAGCCCACCTTCCGACTGCAGGGAACAGACGCACGAGACGCGCATCTGCAAGACAGCAGACGGAAGGGAGCCTAATGGCAGAAACAAACACAATCAAGCAACAGACCGCCGAGGCGGGAGCCGCGGGCACGGGGCAGGTCAAGGCGGCGCTCCAGGTCTTTGCGGGCGGCGCCTGCTACGGCGCGATGGCCACGACCTACAAGCTCGCCTACGCCGCGGGCTTCACCTCAGCGCAGGTGGTGGCGAGCCAGGCGTGGTTCGGCTGCCTCTTCTTCGCCCTCGCCACGCTCGCAGGGCACGCACTCGGGCACCGCTGGCAGCGCGTGGGCTGGAAGCTCGCCCTCAAGCTCATGGGCCTGGGAGCCCTCACCTGCCTCACCTCAATCCTCTACTGCTACGCCATGAGCGTGCTGCCCGCCCCGGTGGCACTCACGCTCCTCTTCCAGTTCACGTGGCTGGGGCTCGTGTGGCAGACCGTCATGACGCGCCGGCCGCCGAGGCTCCTCCAAGTGGCCTCCGCCCTGGTCATCGTCTTCGGAACGGTGTTCGCCAGCGGCGTCTACAAGACCGGCATCACCGGGTACGACCCCGTGGCCCTGCTCTGCGCGCTGGGGGCGGCCGTGTCCTGCTCCCTCTTTGTCACCCTCTCCGGCAAGGTCGAGGCCCCCTGCTCGTCCGAGCAGCGTGGCGTCATCGTGTGCGCGGGCTCCGTGGTCATGTCGCTCACGGTGTGCCCGGACTACGTTGTCTCGGGCGTTCTCGCCCAGGGCATCCTGCCCTTTGCCGTCATCGCCGGCTTCTTTGGCATGCTCTGCCCGGTCTTGCTCTTCGGCATGGGCTCTCCGCACCTGCCCGCGGGTCTCTCCACTGTCATGGCCGCCGCGGAACTCCCCGCCGGCCTGCTCATCGCCATGATCGTCCTCGGCGAGCCGCTCGGCGTCGTCGAGTGGCTGGGCGTTGCCATCATCCTCGCCGGCGTGTGCCTGGCACAGGTCCCCTCCCTGCTTGGAGGCCGGGAGGCACGTCGCGCCGCCGCAGGACAAGCCATCAGCTAGTCACCCCTTCACGGGCGGCCCGCGCGCATCAGGGAAAGGGCCACGGGCCCGGCGCGTGAGGTCGCAAGGACGTTATAAAGCGTCCCCGCAGAGGTGGGGGCGCCAGAGAGAAGGAGGCACCATGCCATTTCCAAAAGGGTTCCTTTGGGGAGGAGCCACCGCTGCTAACCAATGCGAGGGAGGTTATGACGAGGGCGGCCGCGGTCTTGCCAATGTCGACGTCATCCCACACGGGTCGGAGCGCAACGACGTAAGTCGCGGCCTGAGGCGCATGCTCGACTTTGAGCCCGGGTACTACTACCCGGCCCAGACGGGCATCGACTTCTACCACCACTACCGCGAGGACATAGCCCTCTTCGCGGAGATGGGCTTTAAGGTCTTTCGCCTCTCCATCGCCTGGAGCCGCATCTTCCCCAATGGCGACGAGGAGGAGCCCAACGAGGCCGGGCTCGCCTTCTACGAGGACGTGTTCCGCTGCTGCCGCGAGCACAGGATCGAGCCCCTCGTGACCATCACGCACTTCGACTGCCCCATCCACCTCGTCAAGAAGTACGGCGCCTGGCGAAACCGCGCCCTCATCGAGCTCTACAAGCGGCTGGTGAAGGTGCTCTTCAACCGCTACCGCGGCCTCGTGCATTGGTGGATCACGTTCAACGAGATGAACATGATCTTGCACCGTCCCTTCATGGGTGCCGGCATCGTCCTCGAGCCCGGGGAGAATGCCCGCGAGGCCGAGTACCGCGCCGCGCACAACGAGCTCGTGGCGAGCGCCTGGGCCACCAAGATCGCCCACGAGGTCGACCCGGAGAACAAGGTTGGCTGCATGCTCGCCGCGGGAAGCTACTACCCCTACTCCTGTCGTCCCGAGGACGTCCGTGCAGCGCAGGTCAAGAACCAGGAGGACCTCTTCTTCGTGGACGTGCAGGCACGCGGGCACTACCCCGGCTACGCGCTCAAGATGCTCGAGCGCGAGGGCATCGACGTGGGTATGACCGCCGAGGACGAGCGCATCCTTGCGGAGAACACCGTCGACTTCATCTCGTTTAGCTACTACTCCTCGCGCTGTACCGCGGGCGACCCCGATTCCGTGGGCGGCGTCGCCGAGGGCAACGCCTTCGCCGGCGTAGAGAACCCCTACGTGCGCACGAGCGACTGGGGCTGGGTCATCGACCCGCTGGGGTTCCGCATCACGATCAACGACCTCTGGGACCGCTACCAGAAGCCGCTCTTTGTGGTGGAGAACGGCCTCGGCGCCTATGACGAGGTGCTTCCCGACGGCACGATCGAGGATGACTACCGCATCGCCTACCTGCGCGAGCACATCGAGGCCATGCGCGACGCTATCGAGCAGGACGGCGTCGAGATGCTCGGCTACACCACCTGGGGGCCGATCGACCTCGTGAGCGCGGGCTCCGGCGAGATGGAGAAGCGCTACGGCTTCATCTACGTGGACCGCGACAACCTGGGCAACGGCACGCTCGAGCGCAGGCGCAAGAAGAGCTTCTACTGGTATCAACAGGCCATCGCCACCAACGGAGGCGACCTGGGCTAACCACCCGGGCAATATCACTAAGGAGAAAATAATGGCAGAAAAATACGACGACCTGGCCAGATCCATACTCGAGAACGTAGGCGGCGCCGAGAACGTCGCCAGCGTCGCGCACTGCATCACGCGCGTGCGCTTCAAACTCAAGGACGAGTCCCGCGCCAACACGGCCAAGATCGAGGCCCTCAAGGGCGTCATCCAGGTCATCCAGGCCAACGGCCAGTACCAGGTGGTCGTGGGCAACATCGTCGAGGACGTCTACGACGCGGTCCTGGAGGCCGGCAACTTCTCGGGCGGCGCAAGCGCCGACGACGAGCCCCAGGGCGATAAGACCGTTGCCTCCGCCATCATCGACCTCATCTCTGGCATCTTCCAGCCCATCCTGGGACCGCTTGCCGCCGCAGGCATCATGAAGGGACTGCTTGCCCTCATCACCTACTTCGTCCCGGACTTTGCAAACGACGGCCTCTACACGCTGCTCTACACCGTGGCTGACGGCTTCTTCTACTTCCTTCCCGTCGCCCTGGCGTTCAGTGCCGCGCGCAAGTTCCGCATGAACGAGTTCACCGGTGTGGCAATCGGCGTGGCGCTCCTCTACCCGACGATGGTCGCCCTGACCTCGGGCGAGGCGCTCGGCAGCATCGACCTCGGCGTGGCCGGCACGTTCTCGTGGTACGCCACCGCCCTCGGGATCCCCATCATCATGCCCGTGTCCGGCTACGTGAGCTCGGTGATCCCCGTCCTTCTCATGGTGTGGTTCGGCTCTATCCTTGAGCGCTGGCTCAAGAGCTGGATGCCGGCTGCGCTCAAGATGTTCCTTGTCCCGCTCGCCACGATGACGGTCTCCATCGTCTTGGGCTACCTCATCATCGGCCCGGTGGCCACCCTCATCACCAACCTGCTGAGCGCGGCATTCTCGTTCATCTTCCAGCTCCCCGTGGTTGGTTCCGTCCTGGGCAGCGCCCTGGTTGGCGGACTGTGGATGTGCCTCGTCATCTTTGGCTTCCACTGGAGCCTCATCCCCATCTCCATCATGAATCTGAACACCCTCGGCCACGACAGCGTGCTCGCCGCCACCATCGGCCACGGGTTCGCGCTCGGAGCGGTCATCTTTGCCATGTACCTCAGAAACAAGGACGAGCGCTTCCGCGGCATCGCCCTTCCCGCGATGATCTCCGCCTTCTTCTTCGGCGTCACCGAGCCGGGCATCTACGGCATCGCCCTCCCCAACAAGCGCGCGTTCGTCGTGGCATGCCTGAGCTCCGCCGTGGGCGGCGCCATCGTGGGAATGACTGGCGCTCTCATGTACATCTCGGGCGGCCTCGGCGTCTTCAACCTGCTCAACTTTATCGACGGGACCCCTGGTGGCGCCGGGATCTCCCACATGATCTTCGCGATCATCGCCTCGCTCGTCTCTGCCGTCCTGGCCTTTGTTATCGAGTTCATCACCTACCGGCCCAACGACGATGAGGAAGGCACCCGCTAGCCTGCGCCCTCCTCAATCAGCTCTATGTAATTGAGGGGCAGTTGAGGTGGGTGAGGGCCGAGGGCGATCAAGGTGGCCGCCCTCGGCCCGGGACAACCTGCCAGAAGGCGTTTAGCTTTCTCGGGCGGCGCTGAAATGAACTGCGCCCCGATACTTGGACGGGTCAATTAGCGGCCTATGCCGCACATGGGGACTGATTTCGGAACTCCTCCGGGGTCAGTCCCTTTTGCTTAACCCGCCTCCTCTTGTTCCAGTGAACGGTATAGGCTTCGAGGTCCCGCTTGAACTCCTCGAAGCTCCGCCACGTTCGGCTCCTGTAGAATTCGTCCTTCAGGCGCCCGGGCAGCAGCTCCGTCGCATGAGCTTGCCCTCGCACGCCGCCGGCCCCGGCCGGGTCCGGGCACCCTTCGGCCTCCCGCTGGCCTTCGGCGCGCCCGCACCCCCTGTCGCAAAGCTCTGCTGCAAGAGTCCTCAGCGTGGCGTCGTGCCTGACTCTCCCGTCCATAAAGAAGCCCCCATTTCTAATGTTCAAGAAATGAGGGGCGGTTCAATTTCGGGACGGGGATTAAATAATCATTCGGAGCAAATCTATTTTTATCCCCGTGCCAGAAAAATCATCGGGCGTGGTCTGGGGCAAACAGTCTAGTTGCGCTTGAGGTGGACGACGGTTTCGCAGTGGAAGGTTTGCGGGAACAGATCGACCGGCGTGATCTTGACGGGGGAGAAGGTACCTTCCTCGACAAAGCGCTTAAGGTCGCGTGCCAGGGTGGCGGGGTCGCAGCTCACGTAGGCGACATCGCGAGCGCTCGTGCTGGCGATAAGGTCGATCGCCTCGGGGGCGAGGCCTGCGCGCGGCGGGTCGACCACCAAGACGTCGGCATCCTGGTCGGGGAACTCGCGCACCGCGTCTCCGCCAATGACGTCGACGTTATCAAGCTTGTTGATTTCCAGGTTACGGCGCAGGTCGCGCACGGCCGGGCCGTAGGCCTCGACGGCGGCGACGAAGTCGCAGCGGCGGGCGAGCGGCAGGGTAAAGGTTCCGGCGCCGCAGTACAGGTCCACGGCAAGCTCGTCTTCTTGCGGGTCGAGCGCTTCCATGACAAGCTCGATCAAAATCTCAGCACCCTTGGTGTTGACTTGGAAAAAAGACGGGGCAGACAAGCGCATCTGACCCTCGGCGATATTCTCGGTCCATGAGCCCTCTCCGGCGAGCATTTCGACCTTGGAGACACGGCGGGCCTTCTTTTCGCCCTTGCTCATCACACGCACGATGCTCGTGGGATGAGCGGCGACCGCCAGCACGCGGGAGACTTGCGAGCGCGGAAAAGAGCCCGTGGGCGTCCAGAGTGCAACCTCGAGCGCCTTGGTGCGGCGCGATGCGCGAATGCCCACGCGTTCGAGCCCTAAGTCATGGCTGCCGCTTAGATAGTTGAGTGCGCCGACGACCGATTTGAGCGCCTTGGGAAAACGTTTATCGAACAGCGGGCACGCATCGACGGTCACGATTTTGCTGGGGTCGACACCGTGCATGCCAAGGCGCACGCGACCGTTGACGACGGTCGGTTCGAGCTCGATTTTATTGCGGTAGCCCCAGTCGTCCTTGGTGTGGCAGATGGGCTGCACCAACTCATCGACCTGCTCAGGAGCGAACTTGCCGATGCGCTCGAGCGTGGAGCGCAGGTTTTGCTCCTTGGCGGCGAGCTGTGCCGTGCGTGAGAGATTGCCCCACGAGCAGCCGCCGCAGATGCCCACGTAGGGGCAGGGGGGCTGAATGCGATCGGGGCTCGGCTCCAGAATCTCGGTGGTGCGGGCGCGCATGAACGACTTGCCGTCCTGTACGACCTCGGCCTCGACGGTGTCGCCTGCCACGGCACCCTGCACAAAGACGGCTTTGCCGTTGTCGGCGTGCGCCAGCCCGTCGGCGCCGTAGGTCATCGATTCTATAGTGAGCTTCATATCCCTGCCTGTCATTCGTGTTGTTGCTCGCACCATGGTAGCAGGGAAAAGCGCCCCGCATCCGAGGCTTTCCTCAAATGCGGGGCGCTTCTACAAACTGCTTCTACAAACGACTATTTCGTCTTGCCGGTAATGAGCGTCTTAAGACCCAGGCCGATCAGGCCCAGGCCCATGCGCACACGACCGGGGCGATGGCGCTCGATGGCCTTGGTCTTGCCGGCGGGCTTATCGCGACGGGCGCTCGTCTCGGGTGCGGGCTTAGCTGCCTGCGGCTCGGGCTGAGGTGCAGGTGCGGGCTCGGGCTCAATGACGGTCGCCTGGACCTTCTGAACCTCGGGTGTGGCCGGCTGCGGCTTAGGAGCAGGGGCGGGCTTTGCCTCAATGACGGACTCGGGCGCGGCCTCGGCGTTGCGGTAGGCACGCTCCAGCAGGGCTTCCTGCGAGTTGAAGGGTTTCTCACCCTCTGCGCGCTCCACGGGGACCCAGGTGCCGTCGCTCGTGAGGCTGCGGGCCTTCACGTTGTCGCGCAGCTGCATGCTCATGTACTCGTGCACCAGGGCGCGGCAGGTGGGGTCGAGCACGGGGAAGGCGATCTCCACGCGGTGCTCGGTGTTGCGTGTCATCATGTCGGCCGAGCTCAGATAGATCATGTCCGAGTCCACGCCAAAGGCGTAAACGCGCGCATGCTCCAAAAAGCGTCCGACGATAGAACGGACATGCACGTTCTCGGTCTTGCCAGGAACGCCCGGCTTGAGGCACGAGATGCCGCGGATGATCATGTCCACGCGGACTCCTGCGCACGATGCCTCGGCGATCTTGTCGATGACCTCGCGGTCGGTGAGCGAGTTGAGTTTAAAGAACACGCGGGCGGGCTCGCCGGCGAGGGCGCGCTGGATCTCGCGGTCAAGCCCGCGCATGATGAGCGGTTTCAGTCCGACGGGCGCCACACCCAGGAAGCGGTAATCGCCGCGCAGGTTGCCCAGCGACAGGTTGCGGAAGAACAGGTTGGCGTCCTCGCCGATGCCGGGGTGAGCGGTCATGAGCATAAAGTCGCTGTAGAGTTTGGCCGTCTTCTCGTTAAAGTTGCCGGTGCCCAGCAGCGTCAGGCGCGTTAGCGCCATGCCCTCGCGATAGGTGAGCTGGCAGATCTTGGAGTGGCACTTAAAGCCCTCGGAGCCGTAGATGACGGTGCAGCCGGCCTCTTCCAGGCGCTCGGCCCACTCGATGTTGTTCTGCTCGTCAAAGCGCGCGCGGAGCTCCATGAGCACCGTGACCTCTTTGCCGTTCTCGGCGGCATCGATCAGTGACTCGCACAGGCGGCTCTGCTTGGCCACGCGGTAGAGCGTGATGCGCAGTGAGATGCACTCGGGGTCGTAGGCGGCCTCGTGCACCAGATCCAGGAAGGGGTTCATGGCCTCATAGGGATAAAAGAGCAGCTTGTCGTGCTGAAGTACCTGCTCGCGGATGGAGCGGGTCATATCGATGGTGGGGTTGGGCTGCGGCTTAAACGGTGTAAAGAGCAGCTCGTTGCGCAGGTGCTCGGGAATCTTGCCCTCAATGCCAAAGACGTAGCCTAGGTCGAGCGGGATATCGCAGGTAAAGACAGAGCGGCGCGAAAGCTCGAGCGCCTTGCGGATGGTCTTGAGCGTCGCCTTCTCGAGCGACCCCGAGACCGCGAGCACCACCGGCTGCAGGCGCAAGCGTTTCTTGAGGATGCGCTTCATGTGCTGACGGTAATCCTCTTCCTCCTCGACGCCCTCGCCGTCCGGGTCGATGTCGGCGTTGCGGGTGACGCGGATGAGCGCGCGGTCGAGCGGCTTATAGGAGCCAAAGCAGCTGTCCAGGCAGGCGAGGATGACGTCCTCGAGCAAGATGTAGGAGTAGGTGCCGGTGGGCGAGGGGATCTCGACCACGCGGTTCATCGAGGTGGGAATCTCGATAAGGCCCAGCAGACTCTCCTCGTCGGTGACGCCGTCCAGGCCGCAGGCCAGGTAGAGTGCGCCGTTGCGCAGGTTGGGGAAGGGGTGGCGCGGGTCAATCACCAGCGGTGAGATGACCGGCGACACGTAGGCCTGGAAGTAACGGGTTACAAAGGTGCGCTCCTCGGGCGTAAGCGAATCGATGCGGGCGCGGTGAACGCCCAGGGTGTCGAGCTTGCCCTCGATGCTCTTAAAGATGGACTCCCATCGGGTAAGGAGCCCGGGCATTTCGGCCATGACAGCATCGACTTGTTCGGAGGCGGTCATATTGCTCTTGTTGTCGACAGGCTGTTTTTTGAGCTCTGCCAGATCGGACAGGCCGCCCACGCGCACCATGAGAAACTCATCGAGGTTAGACTCGAAAATCGACACGAACTTTAGCCGCTCGAACAGCGGAACGGTCTCGTCGAAGGCTTCGTCAAGCACACGGTTGTCAAAGCGCAGCCAGCTGAGCTCTCGGTTCTGCGTGTACGAGAGGTCGCGCGGCGGCTTACGCAGCTTTGCAGCGGCTTGCTTTTTTTCGATTTTGCTCGGCATATGCATCTGTCCGTTCAGTCCCCGTGGGGGACGGTTGCCTAACACTATTCACTATTGTCTCAATTTAGTCGACCTATGGCACGGACGTATCGCGTGAACGGTATCTTTACCTACTTCTTACGCTGACAAGCCATAGAGCTGACGCCCTTCGCGTTGTGAAAAACGGTCTATATCCTCACTCAACTGGTGAGTATGTGTGAATAAGAATGATAGGTAGCTGAATATCATCGAATACAGACAGAAACACGAACAAGCGTCATTTATATACATAAAACCGTTTTAGATATGCAATTCTTAATCGAAAGATTGGAGTTGTAATTGCGAATGATTTTTAGGAAAAAAGAGCATTTACCTTAGAAAAGCTACTTTAGAACGCCGAAGTGCATTATGGGGGAATCATATTCGATATACCGTTCATCGAACTTTGTTGACCGTTCGGGGGCGAGGTGGAATTGCGGTTGGAATTTGGATATAACTAGAGCTGTCAGCAAGCAGCATCCGTTACGGAAGGGTGCTGAGAGATTCGGCCGAAAGGCCCGAAAGAAAGGTAGGAGGCCATGACGAAAGGTCTGCACGTGCCTTCCGA
>NZ_QRYG01000012.1:0-68893 GCF_003462845.1 Collinsella sp. AF15-51
CCCCCAAACAGTTAGAGCCATCTAACTATAACACACGAATCATGCAGTAAGATAAGGCTAACCTTATTTTCTTGGCTAAGACGCATCTCTTCGGTTTTGCTTATAACGGTGTGAGTCAGATACTAAGCTGGAGCTGAAGAAGGAGCTTGGCGGACAGGTAGGTCGATACCGGTTCCCGGAACGGTGATCCAGCCAATTACACCAGGGCTCTAGTCATGCAGGTAAACCCAATCCATGACGGGAAATAGGTCCTTTTCTCTAGCTCGACGTCTTTCGGAGCTTGACGATTTGGACTGATGGAGGTGAGAAGTCCCTCACTGCGCCAATACCAGAAGATTGCGCTATAGACATCTCTCCGACCCTTTGAATCACCCCTTTTCACGCCACCCGCTACGAACCCCGGCGGAAACTAGGGAGTGATTAAAAAGGCGACCTGCGGTTTTGCGAATCAATTGAGTCATTCACAAAATCGCGAATTAAGGGCCTGATTCGCCCAAATTGCGCACGAATTGGCCCTTAGGCGGTACGACGCGACACGCATCGACAACACTCGGCCTGGATTAGTCACTGAGCGGGAATAGCGGGAACTGGCTTTTGAACTCGCGTTTTGATACCGTCGAGTACCGCCTGATGCTGTTTCGGCGCCGCCATAGAGTAAAGCCACCAGCGAAATAACGGGAATAAAAGCCTCCGGACCCTCTGGTTCGGAGGCTATCTTTTTGCATATCTGCCTAAAACGACTCCTTGCCAAAGCCCCTTGAGCATCGGGCGGCATTATTGAGTGTGGGCGTTATCGTAGGTATCTTTGATTTCTTCTGGCAAATTATCGGGAATCAGCGCCTTCACTCTATCCTCGTTGCCATCTTGGATTGCCTGCTCGTAGTACCAGCATTTGAACTTCAGCATGTCGAGCGCGCGGTTCATGTTCACGATCTCCGACTCCATGTGGGCCTTGCGCTCCTCGAACATGGCCTTGCGTTTGGGGTATGTTGAGGGACCCTCTGCGCACCATTCCATGAACAGCCGGATGTCCTTGATCTCCATTCCAGCCTTCTTTAGGCATTCGATGACCCGAAGCGCTTCGAGTTCCGTATCGCTGAATCGGCGAATGCCGGATGCCCGCTCCAGCCCCGGGAACAATCCCTGCTTGTCGTAATATCACAGCGTTGAAGCGGGCAAACCGAACATTTCCGCCACCTGTCCGATTGTGTACATGGCTCCTCCGAAACAATGTCGAATTCATTCCTTGACCTAAAGTCAGGTTTAGGTATTACCTTCATTCTCGTCAATGTAAATCGGGAGCGCAAGGGGTATTCCGTAATGGGCAAAACGGTTTTGATAGTTTCTTCAAGTCCACGAAAGAATGGCAATTCCGAGACGCTGGCGGAGGCTTTCGCCAACGGCGCGCGGGAGGCAGGTCACAGCGTTGAGACCGTGCGTCTGCGCGAGAAGCAAATGGGCTTCTGCAGGGGCTGCCTTGCCTGCTTAAAGTTGGGGCGTTGCGTCATCCAAGACGATGCCGTGGAAATTGCCGCCAAAATGCACGATGCGGATGTGCTGGTGTTTGCAACGCCCGTCTACTACTACAGCGTCTGCGGCCAGCTCAAAACCATGCTGGACCGCGCTAACCCGCTTTTTGGCTCCGATTATGCATTCACCGAGGCATATCTGTTGGCGACGGCGGCGGAGAACGGGCGCTCGACCTTCGACGGGGCGAAAAAGGCGATGCAGGGATGGGTTGACTGTTTCTCCCGCTGCACGCTCGCTGGAACGGTTTTCGCCGGCGGCGTGAACGGCGTGGGCGAAATCGCCGGGCATCCCGCTCTGGAGCAGGCGCGGCGAATGGGCATGGGAATCTAGCCGGGCTGTTTGGCCGCGCGGAAACAGATTTGTGCCAAAACTATCGACAGGAGGAAATCGATCATGGCAGTTAAACAGACGGCAGGCAGAGACGCCCTGGGGGAGTTCGCTCCCAAATTCGCACAGCTCAACGACGACGTGCTGTTCGGCGAGGTGTGGAGCCGAGAGAGTGAGCTCTCCCTGCGCGACCGCAGCGTGGTGACGGTGGTTGCCCTGATGTCGCAGGGGCTGACGGACTCTTCGTTCAAATATCACCTGATGTCCGCAAAGAACAATGGAGTGACCAGGACGGAGATAGCGGAAATCCTTACGCACGCGGCGTTTTATGCGGGTTGGCCCAAGGCGTGGGCTGCCTTCCGCATGGCGAAGGAGGTCTGGGCGGCCGACGATGCCGCCGACGCAAGGGCTCAGCACCAAAACGAGATGGTTTTCCCCATCGGTGCCCCCAACGACGCCTTCGCGAAGTACTTTATCGGGCAAAGCTACCTCGCGCCCCTTTCCACCGAGCAGGTCGGTGTCCACAACGTGACGTTCGAGCCCGGCTGCCGCAACAACTGGCACGTCCATCACGCCAAAAGCGGCGGTGGGCAGATCCTCGTCTGCGTGGCTGGTCGAGGGTTTTACCAGGAGTGGGGAAAGCCGGCACAGGAGCTGCGCCCCGGCGACGTGGTCAACATCGCCCCGGGGGTGAAGCACTGGCACGGCGCCGCGCCCGACAGCTGGTTCTCGCATCTCGCGTTGGAGGTTCCGGGCGAGGAGACCTCCAACGAGTGGCTGGAGCCCGTGGGCGACGATGCATACCTTAAAGCGACCAACAAGGAGGCTTAAGCACCGTCGCCCGTCCGCGCCGCCGAGAGCAGCGCGCCCAAATCTGCCTGAATCGCCTCTGCCTTGCTTCCGAGCTGCAGCGGAGCCGAGCCGTTCGAGATGTTGACGCTCAACAGGTGCGCATCCGGCAGCTTTGCGGTCATGCTCCAGAACGGGAGTGTGATGATACCAGGAGTCATTTCGCCCACGCCGAGCTCCAGCAACAGCACGCGGCCACTGCTGCGCTCGCGCACAAAGCGTTCGTATCGTTCGAGGCTCTCGCGCCATGCTCCGCCTTGCAGAAACGTGTCGTCGCGCACCCACGGCACAAGCTGCCAGCCGCAATGCGGGCATCGGGGGATATCCTCGCTGAGGACCTCGAACCCCGCCATGCCCGCGAGCATGCGTTCGACGTAGGGCTCGCGTCGAAGAGCTCGTCACAGCATGGCTGCTTGCACTGAAGGTGCGCGAAGCTTCCCTGATAGTTACAGGTTCTCTCGTCGGGAAACGTCTTCTCGGCCTGGGTGTCCACATTGGTGCTCAGGATGAAGTAGTCCTTATGGCCGATGAGGGACCGTAGGTCGAGATAGGGCTGCGAGGCCAGCTCGCGCAGCATGAAGTCGATGTATCGCGCATAGTATGCCCACTGCTGCTCGAGGCTGGGGTAGAGGTGGTAGAAGCCGTCGAAAAGGCTCTTGACTACTTTCGATTGATGCTCAGTGCCCATTGTATTCGCTACGATTAAACTCGGCACAGGGGATACTGGTTTTCCGTGCGAAAACGCTCATGCCGCTAAATTGAGCGACCGCCTGTACTGCAGCGGGATCATCCGCCCGAGCGATCCCTTAATCCGTCGCCCGTTGCGCCAATCGGCAGAAGCCACGCGTGGACGCTAATCGCTCGAGCGAATCGTCGTCGGTTTCCGTTTAACGATTTCTTTTTCCGCTATTATCTGACCCTCGGACTTCCTCGTGATAGAAGTAGTCCACGATCACCGGATGCCCCTGGGGGACTCTGCCATAAGGCATTTCGTTGTCCACAAAGGGGCAATCGTACTTCTTGGCCATTTCCTCGGCTTTTACTTCAAGCGCTTCAAAATAGCTACGGTTGCGCTTGTTATAGATCTCATCGTAAAGCGGTACGAGATTGGGATGTTTCTCGGCGATATAATCCAGGATCGTTTTTTTGAAACCACCCCGAAGATTGAGATTTTCGAGCCAAAACAAATCGCACCGATCCTTTACTCGCTCAAAAATCATCTCAAAATCCGTGATGCCGGGAAATACCGGGGACACGAAGCAGATCGTACGGATACCTTCGTCATACACCTGCTTCATAGCAGCGA
Organism: Collinsella sp. AF15-51; assembly: GCF_003462845.1. NCBI lineage: Bacteria > Bacillati > Actinomycetota > Coriobacteriia > Coriobacteriales > Coriobacteriaceae > Collinsella > Collinsella sp. AF15-51. The sequence continues at coordinate 4,013 of NZ_QRYG01000012.1, forward strand.
TACGACGCTCGATGCTCGACGCGGAGTCCATATCGTTCTTGAAGTTCTCATCCAGCGTGTTGATCGACCATGAAACGGTCACTCGTCCAAGCCTCTTCAGCAGATCGATATCCCGTACCACAAGATCGGACTTTGTGCAGATCAGAATATCTGCATCGCTGCCAATCAGCTGCTCCAGGAGTTTCCTGGTATTCCCGAATCGCTCCTCCTGTGGATTGTAGCCATCCGTCACAGAACCGATAACCACCCGCTGTCCAGCGTATTTCTTCGGATTCTTGATTTCCGGCCAATGCTTCACATCAAGAAAGGTGCCCCATTCCTCCTTGTGTCCGGTAAAGCGCTTCATAAAGGAGGCATAGCAATACTTGCAGGCATGCGTGCAGCCTACATAGGGATTGACCGAGTAGCCGCCTACCGGCAGGCTGGACTTGGTCATGATGTTCTTTGCTTCCACCTCATTGATGAGGATTCCATCGATCACTTCCGCCATGTTCTCTGCACCTCCAGCACTCTTTCGAATTCTTCCGGCAATTCCTGAATCATGTTTTCGTCCCCTATGACAGAGACGAGGTCTTCCTTCATAAACATTGGAATGCCAAGCGCGTGCGCCTGGTCCGTCAAAGACCATGCCCACTCCGGTTCCGTATGAACCTTCCTGCTCTGCGCCCCGGTCATGGTACCGACGACGATCCAGTTGATTCCGGAAAGGTCGACCGTACCGGGATCGTCGAATAGCGGCTCAAAAGTAACGAAGAAGTGATTTGCTTTGACGTTTTTCCGAAGGGCGTCGATACGCCACAGCTCCGCTTTCCTCGTCACCGTAACGCCGAACCATGCGTTTTCCAGGTCGGTATCTAAATCCAGCAAATCGGGTCTCTTGGTCAGGAACAGGAACTGATGCTGTGGATTCTCATGGATCTTTGCAAATACCTCGTCTCGCCATTCCAGCTTCCACCCGGAGAGATCGCTCATGCCGGTAAGGAGAAAGTTCTGCGGGCGTTTCTTTTCCATCATCTTGAGCTTGCTCGGGAAGAACGCAGGATCAGCGAAGTCGTCAATCATATGCCAACGTTTCACATTGTTACGGGCATAGCAATATGGACACCCCACCGTGCAGCCGATGACGATATTCATATTCTGAATCTGATTTTTGATGCAGATGCTCATAACGCCTGCCTACCTGCCTCTCCCGTAAACACGCAATCAGCCTTCCCCACCTTGCGGGCAAAAGCCTCGATATCTTGCTTGCAAGCAGCAGGCTCGCAATCGCTCAAATCGTATGACGTGCCGCCGTTTCGATAGACGGCCCGATGGGAAAACGATCGGCTGACAAGCCCGATGCCGAGCTTCTCGCACAGGGTCATCCGTGCTCCCTTTCAGCTATAAAAAACAGGTGTCTATAAACAGTATCCTTGTTGATTTTCGCAGGGGCAATGAACAAACGCGTGCACCTGTCGATAAACGAACAGCTACTGGACATTGTCAAACGACTCAGATTGGAGAGGCGATGGGAGAAACCAAGATCGACCGCCGGCGGCGCTACACCCTCTCGGTCATACAGGAGGCGTTCTTCGCGCTGCTGGCCGAGGTCGGCTTCGCGAAGATGACGGTGGCGGACATCTGCCGCCGCGCCGAGATCAACCGGGGAACGTTCTATCTGCATTACGAGGATAAGTACGCGCTGCTCGATGCGCTTATCGACGAGGCATTGGCAGCGGCTCCCCCGCTTGAGGGGGTTGAATCGGCAACGCTTTGCCAGCGTCCGCCGGCAGACGACGATTATCGCCTGCTTTATTCGGACAGCGACTCATACGCTCGCGTAGCCCAGCGCGTCATAGAACGCGGAGCGGAGCAGATGGTTCCCTGGGTCATGGAGAAAACAGGGCTTTCACGCGAAGACGCCTTCCTGCTCTTCGTCCACAACGTCCAGGGCAATCTGGCCGTCAACCGCCTGCTCGGCTGGAGACGAGGCCCCGAGTTCACCCATGCCCAGGAGCTGCTCAACGCCTATTCCGAAGGGGGCTTACTGGCGGTATCCGCTCTTCGCGATTCCGATAACCCATCGTGACCTGCGATTCAGGAATACCAGCCTCCGAGCCCTCTCGTTCGGAGGCTGCGGCTAAAACCTCATTGCGCGTCTACCGCTCCGCGTTACTCGCCACCTGCCCGCGCCACCGAGAGCAGGGCGCCCAAATCGGCCTGGATCGCCTCTGCCTTGCTTCCAAGCTGCAACGGAGCCGAGCCGCCCGAGATGTTTACGCTCAAAAGGTGCGCATCCGGCAGCTTCGCGGTCATGCTCCAGAACGGGAGCGTGATGATGCCGGGGGTCATCTCGCCCACGCCGAGCTCCAGCAACAGCACGCGGCGATCGCTGCGCTCGCGCACGAAGCGCTCGTATCGTCCGAGGCTCTCGCGCCATGCCGCACCCTGCAGAAACGTGTCGTCGCGCACCCACGGCACAAGCTGCCAGCCGCAGTGCGGGCATCGGGGGACATCCCCGCTGCGGATCTCGAACCCCGCCATGCCCGCGAGCATGCGCTCGACGTAGGGGCTCGCATCGAAGAGCTCGTCGCAGCATGGCTGCTTGCATTGAAGGTGCGCGAAGCTTCCCTGATAGTTGCAGATCCTCTCGGTGGGAAACGTCTTCTCGACTTGGGTGTCCACATTGGTGCTCAGGATGAAGTAGTCCTTATGGCCGATGAGGGACCGTAGGTCGAGATAGGGCTGCGAGGTCGGCTCGCGCAGCGTGAAGTCGATGTATCGCGCATAGTATGCCCATTGCTGCTCGAGGCTGGGGTAGAGGTGGTAGAAGCCGTCGAAAAGGCTCTTGAAGCCAAAGGCTTGCTGCCAGTCCGCCATTCCTGCGCGCGCCATGCCCGCACGGTTGTAATGGTTGAACCCGGCGGCGCTCGACATGCCCGAGCCGATGCCGACGATGATGGCGTCGGCATCATCGATAAGGCTTCGAAGCCTACGCGCTTCTCTTTCTAGGGGTGGCATCGGGCGATCTCCTCGAAAGCCGGGGCCATATCGCCGTCAACGAGAATCGTCTCGCACGAAGCGTCGGGCGCCATGGCCTGGCCGTAGTTGAACACGATGTAGGTGGCGTGCTCGCAGGCGTTCGCGATCTGGGCGAGCATGCGCTTTATGACGCCGTTGTGCAGTCCCACGCCAAGTTCGAGGATGGCGACCCTGCCGTTGCGATGGGCTTGCACAAGACGCGCGAGCTCGTCGAGCTGGGCCATGGCGAGGGCGTCTGGATGGGCGAGGCACCGCTCGTCAACCGACGTGCGCGTGCTCCCCTCAGTCTCGAGCACGCGCTCCTCGTCGAACCCGGCGCGCGCGAAGTGCCCGTCGATGTTGCATGTGACCACGAAGGTGTCGGCGTGCTCCGTAAGACGCCGCAGCCCGTTCATGAGCGAGCCGGGCTCATATTCGAGATACTCCTTTTGATGGAACCGCTCGGCCCATCGGCGTCGCACGCTGGCATCCGGGGAAGCGAGCCCCTGCAGTATGCAGCCGATGCCGTCTGCCTGGGCGAGGTCCCCGTACGCCTCTTGGAAATGAGCATCGGCGCAGAAAAGGTTGAGCCCCTCCGCCATGTCGAGTCCGTTGCTAGCGCCGATGATGACAAGATCCGCTTCGGCTAGCGCCCTGCCTATGCGAACTGCTTTCGCCGTCTCCATGCGCTACCTCCCCAGCGTCTTGCGCACGTCGGCGAGCACGTCGGCGATGTCGGCGCGAACGGCGAGCCCCCGATCCTCGATCGCGCGGGGGAGAAACTGCGTCTTGTTGTTTACGGCGATGTAGCTGGCCTGCGGTAACTGCGCCGTGAGGGCCCAGAACGGCTCCTGGATAAACGCGGGCGTCATGCGGCCCACACCCAGCTCGAGGAAGAGGATCCTCTGCCGTGCGTGCGCGTCGAGCCAGTCGGACACCTTGCGGTACTGCTCCTCGTAGAGTTCGCCCTGCAGGAAGTTGCCGTAGCCGCGAACCCAGGGGAACGCCTCTGCTCCGCAGTGCGGGCAGCGCGGCACGAGCTCTGTCGGAACCTCCAGACCGTCTCCCATGGCCTCTACCATGTGGGAGACCGGCTCGACCGCGTTCCACACCTCGTCGGTGCAACAGTGGGAGCACTGAAAGAAGCGGTGGTCGCCTTGGATCTCTGCCACTTTCTCCCAGGGATAGAGCTTCACAAACTGCGTGTCCTGGTTGGTGGTGAGCACGAAGAAATCCTTCTCGGCGAGAATGGTGTCGAGGTCCCTGTAGGGCTTGCGCAGCGGGGCGTTGAGCGTGGTGTCGAGGAAGGTGGCGAGGTATCCCCAGCGCGCCTCGGCGGTGGGCCAGCGGTAGAACGACCCCTCGAAAGCGCCCTTGAAACCGTAGCGCTCGGCGAATTTGCCGAAATGCCTGCGATAGGTTGCGTTGTCCTCGTAATAGAAGTCGCCGCCGCCCGCCGCGGAGAGCCCAGAGGCCCCGCCCACCAGCACGCAATCGGCTTCCTCGATCATGCGGGCGAAGTCCCTGATTTGCTGGTCGTAGGGCTCGGGCTCGCGGTCACTCAGCTCATAGGGCGTGCCGCCGCTGCGGTAGGCGGCCTGAAGGGAAAACGATTGGTTGGTGAGCTCGATAACGAGCTGCTCGTACAGGGTCACTGGATACCTTCTTTCAGCTATTATAAACAGGTGTCTATAAAAAGTATCCATGTCGATTTGCTTAAGAGCAATGAACAGCTTCGGCCTGCTGTCGATAAACGAGCGTTTGCCGGGCATTGTCGAGCGTTGCAATTGGAGGGGTAATGGAAGCGGGGAAGATCGATCGTCGCCGACGCTATACACTCTCGGTCATACGGGAGGCGTTCTTCGCGCTGCTGGCCGAGGTCGGCTTCGCGAAGATGACGGTAGCGGATATCTGCCGCCGCGCCGATATCAACCGTGGCACGTTCTATCTGCACTACGAGGACAAGTTCGCCCTGCTCGACGCGCTTATCGACGAGGCCTTGGCGGCGGTGCCGCCGCTCGAGGGAACGGAGGCGGGTGCCCTCTGCCAGCGTCCGCCGGCAAACGATGACTATTATCTGCTCTACTCGGATGACGACGCGTACGCCCGGGTGGCACAGCGCGTCGTCGAGCGCGGCGCCGAGCAGATGGTTCCCTCGATCATGGAGGAGACTGGGCTTTCGCGCGAGGACGCCTATCTGCTCTTCGTCCACAACGTCCAGGGAAATCTCGCGGTCAACCGCCTGCTCGGTTGGAGGCGAGGGCCCGAGTTTGCCCACGCTCAGGAGCTGCTCAGCGCCTATTCCGAAGGGGGCATGCGGGCGGTATCGGCTCGTCACGATCCCCGTAGTTGATTTTAACCGCAGGCCATTTCGGGCAGGCGACGTTGCTATGGCCCCTCTTTGGTTTTCGATGTTGTATAAGGCAATTGCAATCGCCTTGAGCTTCTTTAGGGAACTTGAGCAAGAGATATGGCCTGCTGGCGATTGATTAACCCCATTTGTTTTGGTTACAAGAAAAAATGCTGCGCGCCTGCAGCATGAAGGAGAGGGAATCCTATGAATATCGTTGTATTGAGCGGCAGCCCGCGTAAGGGCGCCAATACCGATACCATGGTCGAGGCGTTTGCCGAGACCGCGCGTGAGGGCGGCAATACGGTCGAGGTCGTCCGCGTTGCCAGCAAGAAGATCGCCGGCTGCTTGGGATGCCAGTACTGCTTCGCCCATGAGGGCGTCTGCGTGCAGAAGGATGACATGGCCAACGTGATTGAGTCGCTGAAAGACGCCGACATGGTCGTCTTCGCTTCGCCTATCTACTGGTTTGATATCACCGCACAGGAGAAGGCTGTCATCGACCGCCTGTACGCCTTCGGTGCTACGGGCTTCCCGTTCACCAAGACGGCCCTTTTACTCGATAGCCACAGCGAGGGCGTCTATGATGCGGCGATCGCTATGTACAAGTCAACCTGCGCGTACTGCAAGTGGGAGGACCAGGGCATTGTCACCATTAGCGGCATGACCGAGCGCGACAGCATGGCATCCTCGCTCAAGTTGAAAGAGGTGCGAGAGCTCGCTCGCAAGCTCGCCTAAGGACAAGAAGAACGCATGGCAATCAGCGTTGGTGGAAATGCTTGCTATCCTTACCAAGAGATAGGGGTGTATTCCCTCAAGTGCCGTATAGAACAATTTTTAAACGCAGAAAAATAACTGAAAACAAATTAATCCGCGTTAAAATATTGTCAAACAGAAGTTCATGAGGGAAGGTTGCGTATGCGTCGCAAGGCAGACGAGCTCCTTAGGGAATGGCGAGACAGGGCTGATAGAAAACCTTTGCTGGTCAAAGGCGTGCGCCAGTGTGGCAAGACCTATCTGCTCAGAACGTACGCTCAGGATCTTTTCGAATCGGTTGTCTACGTTAATCTTGAGAACGACCGGTCGGCGCGAGCGGATTTTTCGGGCGGTCTTGACCCTCATTCGATTGTACGCGCGATCGAGGCTCGTACGGGACAGCGTATCGTGCCTGGCAAAACCTTACTGTTCATTGACGAGATCCAGGCATGTGAGGAAGCGCTCACTTCCCTTAAATACTTTTGCGAAGATGCTCCCGAGTATTACGTTGCGGCTGCTGGGTCGCTTCTTGGGGTTGCCATTAACCATCAGTCGTATTCGTTCCCCGTCGGAAAGACCGACTTGATTGAGATGACTCCACTCGATTTCGAGGAGTTTCTCTGGGCGATGGGGCACGATCAGCTGGTCGACGAGATACGCTCATCATTCGAGTTTATGGGTCCTCTCGCGCCAAGCCTTCATGAAAAGGCGCTTGGGCTCTATCGGCAGTATCTTGTTGTTGGCGGAATGCCCGAGGCGGTCCAAACGTACATCGATGATCAGTCAATCATTGATGTGGCCGAAAAGCATCGGATTATTCTCGACGGATACTCCGCCGACACTAATAAATATGCTGATGAGCGCTTGAGCGCAAAGACGCGTGCGTGCTTCGATTCCATTCCACAGCAGCTTGCCAAAGAGAATCGTAAATTTCAATACAAGGTAGTGCGAGCGGGGGGCAATGCGTCTCTCTTTGGAGATGCTCTCGACTGGCTTGTATTGTCGGGTACGGTGGCGCGCTGCAGCCTAGTCGGGCAGATCGAAAGCCCTTTAGAGGCCTTCGTTAACCCTTCTGCTTTTAAAATCTATCAGGCGGATACAGGGCTGCTCGTCTCCAAGGCCGGTGCTCAACGCGCCGATATTCTTTCCGGTATCGGCGGCACGTTCATGGGTGCACTTACCGAAAACTACGTTGCCCAACAGCTTTCAGCCATGGGCTATCCGCTGCATTATTGGGCGCGAGATAATCGTGCGGAAATCGACTTTGTAGTAGAGAAGCAGGGATGCTTGTCTGCGATTGAAGTCAAGGCGGGAGAGAACACAAGATCTCGAAGCCTGTCCTCACTTAAAAAGACCCATCCGGGCGTGCGCCGAATCAGGCTATCGACTAAGCCCTTCGGAATGAATGATGGGCTGATGTCTGTTCCACTTTATGCGGCATTTTGTCTATAGGGATGATGCTGCTGTAATGCATGGGGCCCGGAGCGCGATGTTGCTGCGCTCCGGGCCCCGCTGCTTAGTTAAACCATGACGGTTTGGCTGCCGTCGTCCTAGTCAAACAGGCTCGGCATGTCGTTTTCTTTCATGAGGGCACCGGCAGAGGGCAGGCTCTGCGCGGTGAACTTCTCGGCCGAGACGCCGGCACCAAGAATCTCCTCGGTCGTGCCGACGGTGGTGACCGAGCGGCCCTTCTTGGCCGTGAAAGCCTGGACGCCCTGCGTGTTGGTGGTCGTCTTGGTCTTGAGCAGCGAGGTGTTGAAGTTCATCAGGCGGTAGTCGCTCGAGACCAGCGCGAGGTCGCGGTCTTCCTTGAGCACCTGCGCATGCAGCAGCTTGCTGCCGCCGTAGATGGCGTTCTTCAGGCGCTTGCGGTTGGTTTTGGTGACGTATCCGGAAAGTGCGACGCGCACCACGCGGCCGTTCTCAAAGACAAACAGCACGTCGGCCTTGTAGTCCTCGGGGTCGATGACCCAGATGACGCTCTCGTCGGGTTCCATCTCAAGATCGGTCGGCAGGTACGAGCCCAGCTGGGCCGACTTGGTGTCCTCAAACGCCGCAACCTTGCACTTGTACACCTGGCTCTTGTTGGTAAAGACCAGCAGCTCGTGGGTGTTGGAGGACAGGAACTCGATAAAGGGTTTGTCGCCGTCCTTGTACTTGAGCGTGGTCGCCTTTTTGAGCACGCGGTCCGTCATCTTCTTAAGGTAGCCATCGCGCGAGAGCATGATGGTGACCGGGTACTCCTCGACCTCGGGCTCCAAGCTTACCTCGATAACCTCATGGGGCTCGATCCTGCCCGTGCGGCGCGGCATCACGTACTTCTTGTTGACCGCGGCCAGCTCGTCGCTGATGACCTTCTTGATGTTCTCCTCGCTGGAGAGGATCTCCTCAAGCTCGGCGATCTCGCCCTCAAGCTTTGCAATGTCCTTGGTGCGGTTGAGGATGTACTCCTCGTTGATGTTGCGGAGCTTAAGTTCGGCAACAAACTCGGCCTGGGTTTCGTCGATGTCAAAGCCCTTCATAAGGTTGGGCACGACCTCGGCTTCGAGTTTGGTGCCGCGGATGATGGCGATGGCCTTGTCGATGTCGAGCAAAATCGCCTCGAGGCCGTGCAGCAGGTGCAGGCGCTCGGACTTTTTGCCAAGGTCAAAGTTAATGCGGCGACGCGTGGACTCAATACGCCACTTGACCCACTCGTGCAGGATCTGGCGCACACCCATAACGCGGGGATAGCCGTCGACCAGCACGTTAAAGTTGCACGAGAACGAATCCTGCAGCGTGGTCGAGCGGTAGAGCTTGGCCATGAGCTTGTCGGGGTCGACGCCGCGCTTAAGGTCGATGGCAATGCGCAAGCCCGAAAGGTCGGTCTCGTCGCGGATATCGGCGATTTCCTTGACCTTGCCCTCCTTGGAGAGCTTGACGATGCGCTCGATGATGACATCGGTCTTGGTGGTGTAGGGAATCTCGTAGACCTCGATGATGCGCTCTTCGGGGATCCAACGCCAACGGGAGCGAATCTGGAAACTACCAAGGCCGGTCTCGATGATCTTCTCCATCTCCTCGCGGCGGTAGATAATGTCGCCGCCGGTCGAGAAGTCGGGCATGGGCATGTACTCGAGCAGGTCGCAGCCGGGATCCTGCAGGTAATGCATGGTGGCAGTGCAGACCTCGTTGAGGTTGAAGCCGCAGATGTCGGACGCCATGGCGACGCCGATGCCCTTGTTGGCCGAGACGAGGATATTTGGGAACGTGGTGGGCAGCAGGCGTGGCTCCTTCATGGCGCCGTCGTAGCTGTCGACGAAGTCGACCGGGTCCTTGTCGATGTCCTTGAAGATTTCGGCGCTGATGGGGGAGAGCTTGGCCTCGGTATAACGCGAGGCGGCGTAGCTCAGGTCGCCCGAATAGTACTTGCCAAAGTTGCCCTTCGACTCCACGAAGGGGGCAAGCAGCGCCTCGTTGCCCGTCGCCAGGCGCACCATCGTCTCGTAGATCGCGGCATCGCCGTGCGGGTTGAGCTTCATGGTCTGGCCCACGATGTTGGCGCTCTTCTGGCGCTCGCCCTTGAGCAGACCCATCTTGTACATGGTGTAGAGCAGCTTGCGATGCGAGGGCTTAAAGCCGTCGATCTCGGGGAATGCACGCGAGACGTTGACGCTCATGGCGTAGGGCATGTAGTTGACCTCGAGCGTCTGCGTGATCGGCTGATCGGTGACCTCGGAGTGCAGGCCGATGACGTTCTCGGCGTTGACCTGTTTTTTCTTTGGCTGGTTCTTCGTCTTCTTCTTTGCCACGATTTCCTCTTGAACTATTTGTGGGCCGTCGTTATCGATTTGCTGCTATTGCAGGTCCAGCTGGTCCAGGTATTCCTTGCCGTGCTCGGAGATATGGCGCTTGCGGCCCGCCTCGTCGTTGCCCAGCAACAGGTTGAACATGGTTTCCATCTTGGTGACGTCCTCGGGCTCCACCTTGATCAGACGGCGCGTCTCGGGGTTCATGGTGGTGAGCCACATCATGTCCGGATCGTTCTCACCAAGACCCTTGGAGCGGTTGATGGAGCACTTCTGGTCGCCGATCTCCTTGAGGATGCCGTTCTTCTCGAGCTCGGTGTAGGCAAAGTAGGTCTTCTCTTTGCAGTTGATCTCGTAGAGCGGCGACTCGGCGATATACACGTAGCCCTCGTCGATAAGTGTGGGCACCAGGCGGTAGAGCATGGTGAGCACGAGCGTGCGGATGTGGTAGCCGTCGACGTCGGCGTCCGTACAGATGATGACCTTGTTCCAGTTGAGGTTGTCCAGGTCAAAGGCACCAAGGTTCTTGATGCGCTTGTCCTTGATCTCCACGCCGCAGCCCAGCACGCGCATAAGGTCCATGATGATGTCGGACTTAAAGATGCGCGGATAATCTTCCTTTAGGCAGTTGAGGATTTTGCCTCGGACGGGCATGACACCCTGGAACTCGGCATCGCGCGAGGTGCGAATGGCGCCTGCTGCCGAGTCGCCCTCTACGATGTAGATCTCGCGACGGCTCTTGTCCTTGGAGCGGCAGTCGATGAACTTCTGCACGCGGTTGGCCATGTCGGTCTTCTGCTGCAGGTTGGTTTTGATGCTCTGGCGAGTCTTTTCGGCGTTCTCGCGCGAGCGCTTGTTGATGAGCACCTGCTCCATGATCTTGTTGGCGGCGTCTTTGTTCTCGATCAGGTAGGTCGAGAGGCGCTCCTTAAAGAAGGCAGTCATGGCCTGCTGGATAAAGCGATTATTGATGGCCTTCTTGGTCTGGTTTTCGTAAGACGTCTGGGTGGAGAAGCAGTTGGTCACCAGTACCAGACAGTCTTGGACGTCCTGCCATTTGATGCCGCTCTCGTTTTTGTTGTACTTGCCCTGTTGCTTAATATAGGCATCGATGGCGCTGGTCAGAGCGCTGCGGGCCGCCTTTTCCGGCGAGCCGCCGTTCTCGAGCCACGATGAGTTGTGGTAGTACTCCTGCATCGTGAGGGTGCGCGAGAAGCACATGCACGCGGTGATCTTTACGTTGTAGTCGGGCAGGTCCTCGCGATCGCGACCGCGACGGTCGGCCTCGATAAAGAAGGGCTCGGTGAGGTAATCGGCACCGACCTTCTCGAGCACGTAGTCCTCAATGCCCTTGGGATAGCAAAAGTCCTCTTCGGAAAACTCGCCATCGTCGCCCTCGATACGCAGACGGAAGGTCACGTTGGCATTGACCACGGCCTGGCGGCGCATGGTCTCGCGATACCAATCGTGGGGAATGCTGATGGAGGTAAAGACCTCAAGATCGGGGCGCCACTTGATGGTGGTGCCGGTGCGGTTCTCGTCGCTGGGCTCAATCTCGAGCGCCTTCTTTTTGGCGCCGACGACCTTGCCCTTTTTAAAGTGCAGGGAGTACTTGTTGCCGTCGCGCCAAACCGTGACGTCCATGTACTCGGAAGCGTACTGGGTCGCGCAGGAGCCCAGGCCGTTGGTGCCGAGCGAGAAGTCGTAGTCGCCGCCCTGGTTATTGTTGTACTTGCCGCCAGCGTAGAGCTCGCAAAAGACGAGTTCCCAGTTAAAGCGCTTTTCGGAAGGGTTCCAGTCGAGCGGGCAGCCGCGGCCGTTGTCCTCTACCTGAATGGAGCCATCGCGAAAGGCGGTAAGGGTGATGAGCTTGCCGTAGCCCTGGCGCGCCTCGTCAACGGCGTTGGACAGGATCTCGAAGGCGGCATGCGCGCAACCGTCGAGTCCGTCCGAGCCAAAGATGACGGCGGGGCGCAGGCGTACGCGCTCCTCGTCCTTGAGCTGACGAATACTGTCGTTACCATAGTTTGCGGTGTTTTTTGCCATGCTCGCTCTCTCGATGCTCCTTTGCTGCGTTTTAGTCATATAGATAGTCAAGGTAGCATAGCCCAGCCCTTGGGCGATTCCACCCAACACGAAATCCATCGAACAATCGTTCGAATTAACGGGTATAGTGTTTAGTGGTAGCGCGGCATTGTTAAACAAATTTGGATACAAACGAATTTTATTTAATAGGGACCTAGTTTTACTAAACAAAATCGAACGATTATGGGTGACACGATTCAGAAATTCGATGAGTTTGCGGATGCCCAATCTTGCTCGGACAAAACCGAGTCGGTTCTGCCCGAGCAAGATGGAATGACGAATCGAAACTGCTATATCCGTATACCGATGACAGATATAGTAGACATCAATTAGTCGATGCAATATATTTCTGGCATGTTGCAACGGATATTTGTCCAATATGACGAAAGGAACTTTATGCCGGGCAAAAAGAACCTCCGCATGAAGGCGGCGCGCGCGGCGGCTGGCCTTTCGCAAGCCGACTTGGCCCAGGCCGTGGGCGTTACACGTCAAACCATCGGCTTGATCGAAGCAGGCGGTTACAACCCTACGCTCAACCTGTGCGTGGCAATCTGCAAAGCGCTGCACGTGACGTTGAACGATCTGTTTTGGGAAGACGAGACCAAAGCCGACCCTAACGCTCTTTAGGAGGCCACTATGAAATATGAAGATCTGAAAATCGTGCAAACGTGGCGTGAATATGCCGGCCCAAAGGATGAACGCCTGGAGGCTGAGAACGCGAAGATCTGCAAGATTGGTTTCGTGCTGCTTTCGTTTGGCATGTTGATGATCTTTTTCTACCAGTTTATAGCTCGACAGGTTGCGTGGGTTCACAGCGACGCCAGTGAAATGCCGCATGGCTTTGCAACGCCGTTCGAGGCAGCCATGTATTCGTGGCTCATTCTCGTGATGTTGATTTGCGCAGGACTGCAAACGCGGAAGGGCTATGTCGATACCAATCGTTTTGGGCAAACCGAGCATCTTCCTGTTGGATATTTTCTGCTTGTCAGCGGTCTTAGCGGCGCAGCGTTCGCGCTTGTTATTGCCGCAATGCGCTGTATCGCTGAGGCGCAGATCGTACCGCTCGAAAGCGTCTTTTGGTTGGCGAACCTGGCCACGGGCGTGTTCTGCGGTGCGACGATTTTCGCGGCCACGTTTGCTGTCCTGTGCGCAACGTTTTTCACGGCGAAAAGACGCCGTGCCAAGCTCGAGGCAGAACTCGACTCCTCAGACGACATTTAATGCGCAATGGGCTGGCTCTGGGTATTCAGAACCAGCCCATTTTGATGTTCGATGAGCCGAGTCGGCGCCTCTCACAAAAGTAACTAGGAGCTAGCGAGGCCTATCCGAATTGTCCTCATTGGCGGTGTCTTTTTCGAGCGCCGTGCGGCGGGCGCTGTAGGCGACAAGGCCGGCACCAACTGCGGCGAGCGCTGCTGCGGCTGCGGTTAGGGGGACGTTGCTGTCGCCCGTGCCCGCAGGCGCGCCCGCTTTTCCGGAGCGCTTGTTATTGCCGTGGTCCTTGCCACTGCCGGAGCTGCTTCCGCCGGAGCCGCCGCCCTCGTCAGTACCGCCGCCACTCGAGCTACCATCGCCGTCTGCTGTCATCGGGGCGTCGTGAAGTCCTGTCGTATCCGCGCTGTCGCATACGCCGACCTGAACTTCTGAGCGTTCGCATGCCGCGTCGGGCACATGAAGCTCGTGCAGAACGGCACTCAGCGCCGAGTTTGCGCCCGGTCGGATCTCCTCGAGCGTTACGGGATCGAGCGCCACCAGATTACGCGCCTTCGCATACAGCGTGACGCGTTTGCCCACTTCGTCGCTCCAACTCTCGGGGATGGCGAAGCTCATGCGGAACTGTGCCGTGCAACCCGGTGCCAGCACGGCGTTGCCGTTGTCGGCTACCAGCGGGTGCGTTGCAAAACGTGCGCCCAGCGTCTCGAGCGCGTACTTTACGTGTGCCATGTCGTTGGCCGAAGCGTCTTCGGCAAGCTCTGGATCGTAGATCGAAGCCATGCGTGCGTTCGCTCCGAATCCGATGGATGCGCTGGAGAACGGCTGGCTGGAGCCCTCTCGGTACAGATCGATTGTGCCGGCAGTCAGCAAAGTGTTGCCGTCGTTTCGCACCGTGACCATGAAGGATTCGCCTGCTGCTCCGGGCACCACCGCGCCCGAGGTAGCGACCGCGCCCGTCGGAGTGGCACACGCCACCAGAGGCACTTCGATGCCGTGCAGCTCTGCCTCGCTCTTCTCCGCGCTCACAATGTGCGTGGCGAGCGCGGAGAGCATGCCTCCCGACGTCAAAAATGTCGTTATCTGATCGACGGGATGGTCCAGCTCGCACATCACGAACGGCTCCGTGAACAGATCGCCTGCCAAGGTGCTGGCGAAGATGCGGAAGTGCTTGCCCATTACTGCTACCGGGTTGCCTTCTTCGTCGTAGGTTTGCCCCACCTTGCCATCGGTGTTCTCTACATAGAGCGCGCACCTGCCGTTGTTGCTTACGCTAAACGATGCCGGGCCACAGCCTGCGGCACCCACGGGCTGCGTTGCAAATGCCGATGCGCCTCGCGTCCAAGTAATATGCTGCAGCTGCTCGTTGACGGTGGCCAAAAAGCCCGAATGTTGTGGCCACGGCACCGCATGGGGCACCGTGGCGTCTGGTGGCATAACGCCCCAGCCCGCAATGGACTGGCCGATCACGGCGTACGATGCGCAGCCGCAACCGTCTGCGGTCTCGTACGCAACGGGCACCACCATTTTGCCGTTGATATTCTCGGGCTCGCTCAGCTCGATACTCGACGGTGCTTGCGGAAAGCGAAGAACTTGGCGGAACGTCAGGCTGTCGCCCAAATCATCCGACCACAGGGTAAAGCATTCCAGCGCAACCTCGGCCTCGCTGCCGAGCGCCTTTTCTGCGGTGGTTCCGCGGCGGTGGAGGTAGGCACCCGACAGGCGTCCGTCGATCAGCGTCTTGCCTACCGTGATGCGCGGGCACTGCAGGCAATGGTAGCCATCCTCTTGCAGGCGGCCGCGCGAGATGCTGCGCCATGACGTATGCGACACAACGCGGATCTCGTCATTACTTATGCGCAGGCGCACAACGGACAGTATGCCGGCTGTGCTTGCCGTATCGAAAAGGGTGTTGTCGCCGGCGGGGCGCTCGCCCGAGACCAGCAGCACGTAGGCGTCCTGGTTTCCTCTTCCGTCCGTATATTCCACCACGTCGAAGTCGTAATCGAATATGCCGTCGCGCTCCACGTCGCCCTCGCCAAACCCAAGGGGAAAGTCCACGGGCGTGGGAGCGGACCACGTGCCGTTTGCCTTTGTGTGCACCACCAGGCGCGAGCGGCCATTGTCGCCGTAGCGCACCGAGGCGATACGGAACAGGCATTCTACGCCGGCAATCATCGTTAGCTTCATGTGGGCTTCGCTGAGCACGCCGGAAAACAGCACGTTGTCGCTCGAGGGTTTTATGCCGCCACGCTCGTCCTCCGACACGCCGGCAGAATTGGCGTTCGGGTCCGCAACGGCGTTCGTTGACTGACCGATGTAGGTGTACTCATACATCGGCGCGGCGTTTTCGTCGTTCTCTACCAGTGCATGGACGAAATGCTCGATCTGTCCCGTGTCTTCGCTTTCTGAATCCGCCTCGAGCTCAATGCGCGTGGCCGCTTGATCCCAATCGCGCACGACAGGCGCGGCATTTACGGCAGTGGCCTTAACCTCGGCGCGTGCGAGCAGCTCGGCGTTGGTGACGATGGTGGCCGATGCGATAAACTGCGGCACACCACCTGCTTCGGCGTTGCCGGCCGAGCCGAAGCAGGCATCCAACGTATAAGGCGTATTTCCACCCAATGCCAGCTCAGAGCGCTGGAGTACATACTGGTCGCCATTGTTCACCGACATATTCCACGAATCGATGAGTGTGGGCCACGACCCCGACCAAGCCTTGGTGGTCCACTTGAACATTACGAACTGGAGTATCACATCGACATCGACGTCTGCACCTACGCGCAGCCGCGGAAGCTGGTGTCCATCTGCCTTTTCGTACCCAATGAACAGTGTGAGGGATGCGGCGCCACGCACAGCGGACGAAGCGACGCCTGCAATGCCGGCTCCAAAGGTGACGGCAAGTCCGATCTGGATGGTGAACGAGCCCGACGTGTTGGAATAGTCGAGCGAAATGTTCTTGAAAAACGCCGCGCCGCTGCCGTGCGTGTGGGCGCCCACGGCGAGCGCCAGTTTTGCCAGCACCCAGGGGTTGACGTTTAGGAAAAACGGCACCGGTCCTAGGGTAAACTGCTCGGTCCAATTGAGGTCGGTTCTTACCTGGAAGAGGGCCTTAATATTGCCGTATGCGGGGTCGTTGTTGTCACCCCAGGTTTTGCCCACCCAATCGTAGGCGAGCGAGCCGTACAGCTGTGTGGCGATATCCATCGTGAACAGCGGCGTGCAATGGTGGCGAAGGAGCTTGGTGTTTCTTGGATCGGTGCCCGAACCGGCACTCATACTTTTGTACTGATTCCACTTCCCCTCCATTTCGTCGAGGTAGCGGTTTGCCTGCTTGGCGCCCGACTCGCGCGGTGACTTCTTCCAGTACTCCGGATCCGGATTGCCCGAATCGTTCATATAGCTGGCTGGTTTGTATCCTCCGCCAAACAGCACGTATCCAGCAAACGAGAAATCGAAGAGGATCGGAAATGTGGGTATCCAGCACGTGAACTTATTGCCGCCGATGCCGGGAAACGCCGCGGGGAAATCAAACGGAGTGACCTCTTGGTCCATGGTAGTGGGGACGATAGTGGTCGAGCCCGATTCCGCCTTTGCGGCCGGCGCGGTGACAACGGCCATGGGGGATGAGAGCGTGTAGGTTTTGCCCTGATAGTCGAGGACAAAGCGCAGCTTGCACCCTTCCTCCAGAAGGCCCGATGCCGCGTCGAGAAACTTGTCTTCGAGTGTGAACGTCGCCAGATTATCCGCGCCTGATGCGCTGGCCTTGATCTGGCCGATCTGCGTGACGGTTTCGGGCGAGCTACCCGTGGCGGGCATTACCTTGTTGATGTGCAGCGTTGCCTGTCCACCCTGTGGCAGATGTGCCTGTACAATAAAGGCATGCGTGTCGGGTTGGTCGTTTGCCGCGTCGTCCTTCGGCAATGCCATGAACGTGGCTTCAGCGTACTGGATGTCCCATTCGTCGAACGTGAGCTGTCGAAAGTACGGCTCGCCGTCGGAAAGCGGACGTGTGGGTGCGGTAATGGCGGTGCCGCCCTGGATACGCGCAAGGGGAATCTCGACATCACGGTAGCCCGCCATGCTAATGGAGATGCCGCCGTTAAAGTCGTACGCGTCAAGGAGCGTTGCCTCGTCCACGTAGCCTTCCGAAAGCGGCGCGACCTCAAAGATGGCGGTGCCTTCGTCATCGGTCGTGGCGGCGAGCTGCTTGCCTGCGGCGTAGCGCGACGTGAGCGTGACCTGCGCTCCCTTGATGGGCATATTCTTGTTGGCGACGTCGACCACGACCACACCAAACATGGTGCGCGAGAGAACGAGCACCCTGAAGGGGTCTTTTTCGTCGGCATAGGCTTCGGTGGGCGCGAACGGCAGCAGGAAGGCATTTTCGCTTCCCGGCACGCGAGGCAACATGATGCTCGCTAGCGAGGACGCTCCGGCAACAAGTAACGAACGGCGATCAAGCATCTTGGGCTCCCATCCCGCAAATATCGGTGGAAATAATCCAATTGTGCGAGAAGGCACCCCGTGGCGGTAGTGCCGTTCAAGGGTCAAAATGTCCAAATTGATCGAGCGAAGCGCCGGGTTCCGGAACGCGTTCGATGCGCTTGGCAGCCCGGTCGCTAACGCAACATGTGCGCGACCAGCTCTGCGCGCGTGCCGATGCCAAGCTTTGCGTATACGCCGGATAGGCGGTTTTTGACGGTGCCCGGCGATACTCCCATATGGCGTGCGATTTCGGCGTTGGTCCACCCACGACAGGCGAGCATGGCCATGGTGAATTCCGTGGTCGTTAGATCGTCGGCCACGTCCTCGCCCGAATCGGGGTTGTGGATGCGCCGCCAGCCGTAGCTGAATCGATACGTGATCTCGATGATGCGAGCGAAATCGTCGGGGTATTGCGATTTTAAGCATGCCTCGATAAGCCCCTGCAAAAGGCCGTGGTGCTCGCCGATGAGCTCGATAAGGCCGTCGGGACGCGCAATGTCCCAAGCGGCTCCGAAGTGTGCCTTTGCGGCGTCGACGTCTTTGAGACTCATGCAGGCCATGGAAGCCGACAGATGCAGGAACAGCTCCGAGATGGGATAACTTCCCTGTTTCATGATCAGGGCGTTTTCCGCCATGCCTAGACTGCGGCCATATTCGCCGCGCAGGTACAGGGCATGCGCCATCACGTAGCTGGCGAACAGGCGCAGGCCTTCGGGCAGATGTGCCGCAAGCGGATAAAACTCTTCGGCAGAATACGGGGAAGGCAAGTGCAGCAGGACGCTCGCGGCGGAGGCGAACAGGATATGCGTGGCGTGGACGGCGGACGGTTCCTCGTCAGTTGGTATATCGAGGATGCCCGCAAGGCAACGGCGGGCATCGGCGATACGGTTGAGCGACAGACTGGCATATCCGCAGATAAGGCATGCGGAATAGCGCAGTGCGGGGTCGGTGGCGTCAAGATAGGGGCGTGCTGTCTCGGCGGCGAGTGTGGCCTGTCCGCGAAAGTACAGCGCTTCTGCCGTGGCAATGGCGCGCGAATCGGGGTCGGAAATGCCTGCAACCGCAGCGTCAATCTGCCCCGGCACAAAGGCAGTGCACATCAACGGCATGGGGATGCGCGGGTAGCCATCGCAGTCCATCTTTCATCTCCCATCAGGTGGCAACACTAGCAGCAATTGTACTCCTGTTGCTCGGGACTGGAATTTGTGGGTATCGCCTACGATTATGCTGAACGCATAAAGGAAGAGTCTATTGGCGATGCTTCCAAGGTGGCTACCGAAGCCTAGCTGACCTTGGGATATAGAAAAACTGCCACCTCTGTAAAAAGCTCTGCCGCAGCGATGAGAAACGGACCTTACTCTGCATATAATGAGGTCATATGACGGTGCGTTTGCATACATGCAACGCACTCCCATCGAACCGAAAAGGAGCTCTGCATGGATCCCAACAAGCGTCCCGACGATATGGTGCGTATCACCACTCCCGAACTTGCCCAGGCGTTCATTGACGAGCAGGTCACTGCAATCCGCGAGCAGATTGGTGACAAGAAGGTCCTGCTGGCCCTTTCCGGTGGCGTTGACAGCTCTGTTGTCGCGGCGCTGCTCATCAAGGCTATCGGCAAGCAACTCATCTGCGTGCATGTGAACCACGGTCTTATGCGCAAGGGCGAGAGCGAGCAGGTCGTCGACGTGTTCCAGAACCAGATGGACGCCAACCTGGTCTATGTGGACGCCACCGACCGCTTCCTCGACAAGCTCGTCGACATCGACGAGCCCGAGGCCAAGCGCAAAATCATCGGCGCCGAGTTTATCCGCGTGTTCGAGGAGGAGGCCCGTAAGGTTGGCGACGAGGTCAGCTTCCTCGCCCAGGGCACCATCTATCCCGACATTCTGGAGTCTCAGGACGGCGTGAAGGCTCACCACAACGTGGGCGGCCTGCCCGAGGACCTGCAGTTTGAGCTCTGCGAGCCCGTCAAGCTGCTGTACAAGGATGAGGTACGCGTTGTGGGTCGCGAGCTCGGCCTGCCCGAGAACATGGTCGAGCGCCAGCCGTTCCCCGGCCCCGGCCTGGGCGTCCGTTGCCTTGGCGCCATCACCCGCGACCGCCTCGAGGCACTGCGCGAGGCCGACGCCATTGTGCGCGAGGAGATCGACAAGGCCGGTCTGACCATTTGGCAGTACTTTGCCGTCGTGCCCGACTTCCGCGCCACCGGCGTGCGCGAAGGCAAGCGCGCCTACGACTGGCCCTGCATCATTCGCTGCATCAACACCGTCGACGTCATGACCGCCGAGGTGCCCGAGCTCGATTGGGCGCTGCTCAAGCGCATTACCGCTCGCGTGACCGCCGAGGTCCCCGGTATTTGCCGCGTTTGCTACGACCTCACGCCGAAGCCCGTCGGCACGGTCGAGTGGGATATACAATCCGTCGCTTGTAGAAAACTATATAGAAGCAGATGGGGAAAGGATAATGGGACACGAACGTCTTGGTTATCTTCCGCAGGAGATGCTCGATGAAGATAAGGAAAAAACAATATACGAATATTTTTCTGAAGAGGAAATATTCTGGGAGAAAACGCCTAAAGAATTGTCTGTTATTGCGGGAAAATTTGGAATGAAAAATGATTTTTTCTACAGTAACCAGACAATGGGTAGTCTTTCAGGAGGCGAAAAAGTCAAGACACAACTTATGAGGCTTTTCATTCGCGATGTTTCTGTGCTGTTGTTGGACGAACCTTCCAATGACATCGACATTGCGACGCTTACATTACTGGAAAAAATCATAAATGACTGGAAGCACATTGTGCTTTTTATTTCACACGATGAAACGCTGATAGAGCGTACTGCCAACATGGTGATACATATCGAGCAGATTATACGAAAAACAAAGGCGAGATATACCGTGGCAAAGCTTCCCTATAGACGCTATGTGGAAGAACGGCTTCATAAATTTGAAATCCAAAAACAGCGGGCACTGAGTGACCGTAGGGAGAAAAAGATTCGCGATGAAAAATATCAAAGAGTTATGCAGAGTGTACAAGGTGCATTAAGAAGTTGTACCAGACAAGCACCGTCTGTTGCCAAAAACTTAAAGGACAAAATGCATACGGTTAAGGCAATGGAACGAAGATTTGAAAAAGAAGATGAAAATATGACTCAGATGCCGGAACAGGAAGAAGCAATCTTTGTCAAATTAGGGGATGAAAACTCACACATTCCCGCAGGAAAAACGGTCATAGAATATGAACTTTCAAAGCTTGTGACTCCGGATGGCAAAAGAATTTTAGCAGAAGGAATTCATTTAAAAATAAAAGGTTCAGAAAAAATCTGTATGATAGGAGCCAACGGGGCAGGAAAAACGACTCTTCTAAAAAAGATAGCGGAAGAACTCCTAAATCGGAATGACATTAAAGCAGAATATATGCCTCAAACTTATGAAGACCTGCTGGATTTGGATGTTACACCGGTTGATTACCTTGATAAAACAGGAGATAAAGAAGAGCGTACAAGAATTAGAACATACCTTGGTTCACTTAAATACACACCAGATGAAATGGAGCATCCGATTCGGGAGTTATCAGGCGGACAAAAGGCGAAAGTGCTTCTCTTGAGGATGAGCTTAAGTGGTGCAAATGTTCTTATTCTGGATGAACCGACAAGAAATTTTTCACCATTGTCCGGTCCGGTAATAAGAAAAATGCTCCGAGAATTTCCGGGGGCTGTCATTAGCATTTCTCACGATAGAAAGTATATTGAAGAGGTGTGCGATAAAATATATCAGCTAAATCCTAATGGATTACAGCTAATTGGTGATTGATAACAAAAAGGATGAAAGACTGACAAATTTCAGGCTTTTAGTGAGTTGGAAAGCATACAAAGATTTGAATTTGGAGGATAGATTATGGTACGTACAGAAGATGCATGTGAAATTATAAAATATGCTTTGCAAAACGAAATTAAAGTATATTTAGATGGCGGATGGGGTGTTGATGCACTTCTTAAAAGAGAATCAAGAATACACAATGATATTGATTTGTTTGTTGAACTGAAACATTATCATGATTATATTTATGTGATTAAGCAGCATGGATTTGAGGAAGTAAATACTGATTATACAACGGATGGTCATACTGTCTGGAAAGATGATAAACAAAGAATCATTGATTTACATTGTTTTGAATTTACAGATGACGGAATTGTTTATGAGGGAGATATATTTCCATCAAAAACTTTTTCCGGTATTGGAAAAGTTGGAGATATAACTGTTTCTTGTATTGAACCATTGAGTCAGGTAATGCTTCATTTGGGATATGAACACGATAAAAATGATGTGCATGATGTGATGCTGTTGTGTGAAACATTTCAAATAGCAATACCAGATGAATATAAGGAAAAGTAAAATTTCAGTTTTGTGTTGAATCTCTAAGCAAAATAGCTTATAATTTGACATGCTACATATAGTTATTATCCACAGTTATCGAGTAGGTGTTATCAATGCCGATAACAAAATGATAACATTAGCTCGTATAGGCAGGATAATATGGATATATCAAATAATCAAAAGAACGAGAAACATTACAGAGAATAATTCCTAAACAAAAAGCGTTAGTCTTTGTAGAGTTTGAGTAAGCTTCTACTCTTTTGGGCGAATTGCATTGATAGAGAGGGGTCCCGCGCAAACGTGTGCGGGACCCCTTTCGTTTTACTGCTCGGTTAACGCTGCGGATCGTTTTGGAAGGCTTACGAGCATGGTGGTCCCGTTCTCGGAACTTACTTCGACCTCTACAGCGCCACCGTGAAGCGCTGCAATCTCCCAAACGAGCGCTAGTCCGAGTCCTGCGCCGCCGTATGCCCTGCTGCGGGATTTGTCTAGACGAAAGAACGGCTGGAAGATGCTCTCTTGGTACTGCTTGGGTATTCCCGGGCCCTGGTCCTCGACTCGCAGGAAAACGCGGCTGTTGTTGTCGCAGATGGAGACGTTGACAGTCGAGCCGGGGCGGCTGTAACGGATGGCATTTTCGACCAGGTTAAACACCAGCCGATAGAGGAGCGTGTCGCTCCCGATTACTAAAGCGTCTCCAGCACAATTGAGGGCCATGCCCTTATTTTCGGCAAGTGGCGCAAGGTCGGTGAGGACCTCTTCGGACAAGGGACCAAGTTCAACATCGTCCTCGCAAGGAACGCTGCGGAGCTCGCTCATCTCGAGCAACACCTTGGTCATCCGCGACATCCGCTCAGTTTGTTCTTGTAGCAGGCCGAGCAGCTCGGCTGTTTCGGGTTGCAAACCGGAGTGCTCGGAGATGAATAGTTCAATCTGTGCCTGCATAAGGGCGAGCGGGGTGCGCAGCTCGTGTGCGGCGTTGCCGGTAAACTGACGCTGTGCAGAGAACCCTTCGTCAAGACGGGCGATCATGTCGTTGAATGAGGCGCTGCATCGCTGTAGCTCGGTGGGTACATCTTTGCTGAGCTTAATTTCGCTTAAGTTGTCAGGCTGCACGCGCTCAACCTGGGCTGCAAAAGCCCGTAGCGGTTTAAGTGCACGGCCGCTCACAAAGTATGCCAGCACGCCGCCAAGTAGCGTGATTCCGGCCGTGATGTACCAGGTTGTCGTGCCAAAAGACTCTTGTGCGTCGTTTACGACGATCGTGACCTTTTCATCGAGGGTCGCTTTCGTTGGGTCGAACGCCTGGGGCGAATCTTCGTCGGTTGCGTTAAAGGCCGAGATGTCGCTGCCGATGGCATCCATGTAGCGCATGCCCGTATAGCCGACCAGGCAGTTCGTCAGCACGCACGCCGCACACGTCAGCAGTGCCGTCATGATCGTTATGCGCCATTGCAGAGAAAGCCCTTTCATTCGCCGTCCTCCATAACGTAGCCCTCGCCGATTCGGTTGCGGATGGGGTCATGTCCCAACGCGCCGCGCAGCTTTTTGCGCAGTGACGAGATGTGCACGCGGGTCGCGTTGCTAAAACTGTTGACACTGGTATCCCATACGTGGTCGATGAGCTCCTCCTGGCTTACCGGTCGCCCCTGGTTGAGCATCAGGTATTCCAAGATGCCGGTCTCCTTGCGTGTGAGGGATAAGGCCTCGTCGCCCACTGAGGCGACGCGCGCCTTGGTGTCAAAGCTCAGCGATCCGCAGGTCAGGACAACATCGCTTTGCGTAAAGCGCCTGAGCGTGAGGCTGCGGATACGTGCTGCCAGCTCGTCAAGATGGAACGGCTTGGTGAGGTAGTCGTTGGCGCCTGCATCGAGTCCCGCTACCTTGTCGGCGACCTCGCCGCGTGCCGACAGCACGAGCACCTTGGTCTCGCAATCGGTAATTCTGAGTTGCCTGAGCACGGTCATGCCGTCGACATGGGGGAGATTGAGGTCGAGCACGACAAGATCAAAGGTCTCGACATCGAGCAGATCGAGGGCCTGTCGCCCGTCGTAGCAGCAGTCGACGCTATAGGCCAAGTTGCGCAGGCTTCGTGCGATCGCATCGCACAGCGCCCGCTCGTCCTCGACGACCAAGATGCGCATAACGTTCTCCTTGCATAGTCATTCACGCTTAACACGGATTTTATAGTCGGTATGGTCCAATGGGTCGCGAAACGAAAGGAGTGGTCAGATTGTTCAAAGCGATTAAGCCTGTGGCGCAGGTGGCTTTGCTGATCGTTGGGGTAGCCATGGTGTGCTTTGGCGTTATGCGCGGCGAGGCGGATGCCGTGCTGGCCAAGGCAATCAGGCTGTGCTTGGAGTGTATCGGAATTGGATAAAAGAAAAAACACTGCATCGCATCTTTTGGCGAGATTCCGCGGATTGATTCAGGCGGCGGCGACGCTTGCGACCAATATTCACCTGCCTAACTTTGCCAAGGGGGGCATCTACCAGGGCGCGGGCAAAGCCGTCTGCGTGCCGGGGCTCAACTGCTACTCGTGTCCGGCGGCCTCGGGTGCGTGCCCCATCGGGTCGTTTCAGTCGGTGGTGGGATCGTCTAAGTTCAGCTTTTCGTATTACGTCACCGGAACGCTCATTCTAATCGGCGTGCTACTGGGACGTTTTGTATGCGGCTTTTTGTGTCCGTTTGGATGGCTGCAAGAGCTTCTGCATAAGATTCCCAGCAAAAAGCTCTCCACGAAAAAGCTCAAGCCGCTCACGTACATCAAGTATGCCGTGCTACTGTTTGCCGTGGTGCTGCTGCCCGTCTTGGTGGTTAACGATGTAGGTATGGGCGACCCGTTCTTTTGCAAGTACATCTGCCCGCAGGGTGTGCTCGAGGGCGCGATTCCGCTGTCCATCATGAATACGGGAATCCGCTCCGCGCTGGGAAAGCTCTTTACCTGGAAGCTCGCGATTCTCATTGTGGTTGCAGTGCTGAGCGTGCTGTTCTACCGCCCCTTCTGCAAATGGATTTGCCCCCTCGGTGCGTTTTATGCGCTCATGAACAAGGTGTCGTTGCTGGGGATCCAGGTTGACCAGTGCAAATGCGTCTCGTGCGGCAAGTGCGCGAAGGTGTGTCAAATGGACGTGGACGTTACGCGTACGCCCAACCATGCCGAGTGCATTCGTTGTGGCAAATGCGTGGGCGCGTGCCCCGTCGATGCTATTAGCTTTCGCTATGGGCTGGGTGTGACGGGCGACAAACCCGCGCAGCCCGCGCAAGCCTGCGAAAACAAATAGGTATCTATATAAGTTTCGATATAAACGGAGGAACCATGAAACTATCAAAAATTGCGGCCTTGTTGATGCTGCCCGTGCTGGCGCTGACTCTCGCGGCGTGCTCTGCCCCCAAGGGCGACGCGAAGGATGCCACGAGCGGCGATGCGCAGATTGCCGAGCTTGTGGCACAAAAGCCGTCGAGCGCCGAGGAGGCGGCCGAGCTGTACCAGCAGCTGCTGCAAAAGGAAAACGAGATCTTTGCGAGCGATAACGCCCTATGGGAAAAGGTATTCAATGCGGCAAATAAAGACTCGGCAATGATTGAGGACGGTAGCAATTACGGCGACTTTTTGCTTGATACCATCGAGGGCGCCAAGGATCAGTTTACGGCTGACGAGCTCAAGACGCTTAAGGCCGGCGCGCAGCAGGTCAAGGAGATCGAGGATAAGCTCATGGCGCTGGAGAAGGAGTTTCCCGGATGCGGCAGCACGCCCGGTGAGGGAGAGAGCGTCGATGCCTCGACCGCAGGCATGACCAACGGCGAGAGCGGGGAGACGAAGTTCCCCAGCTTTAAGGGCAAGGACTTGGACGGCAACGATGTAAACAGCGACGAGCTGTTCTCCAAGAACAAGGTCACCGTCATGAACTTCTGGTTTACCACCTGCAAGCCGTGCGTGGGAGAGCTGGGCGATCTGGAGAAGCTCAACAAGGAGCTTGCCGAGAAGGGCGGCCAGGTCGTGGGCGTTAATTCCTTTACGCTCGATGGCAACAAAGACGAGGTGGCCGATGCTAAGGACGTGCTTTCCAAGAAGGGCGTGACGTATAAGAACATCTGGTTTAAGTCGGACAGCGAGGCCGGAAAGTTCACCTCCAACCTGTACTCGTTCCCGACCACCTACGTGATCGACCAGAACGGCAACATCGTGGGAGAGCCGATCATGGGCGGCATCAACTCCGCTGAGCAGCGCGAGGCGCTCAACAAACTGATCGATCAGGCACTCGCGAAGAGCGAACAGTAGATTCGTGGGACAGACAACTGAAGGGGAGTCGCTGGAAACAGCGACTCTTTTTTCTGCTTCGGGGTAGCATCATGGGTACACGTCGAAAGGGCACGCAGCTTTTCGTGCATTGCCTGAGCGGTGCGCGAAGCAACCAAGCTGTGAGTTTTCTTAAGCGTTCTGGGTATGGCAGTGTCAAGAATATCGGCGGCATAAGCGGCTATACGGGAAAGGTGGTGCGTTAGCTATGAAGGTGGTTATCGTTGGAGGCGTCGCGGGCGGCGCATCGGCGGCGGCACGTTTGCGCAGGCTCGACGAGCAGGCCCAAATTGTCATCTTTGAGCGCACGGGTTTTGTATCGTATGCCAACTGTGGGCTTCCGTACTACATTGGCGGCGTGATAGAAGAAGAGAGTGCATTGACGCTGCAGTCTCCCAAGGGATTTTGGGATCGCTTTCGCATTGCGGTCAAGACGAGTCACGAGGTGTTTGCCATCCATCCCGATTCGCATACGGTCGAGGTTCGCAATATGCTGACGGGCGAGGAATTTGTCGAGACGTATGACAAGCTCATCCTGTCGCCGGGTGCAAAGCCGATTCGCCCTGCGTTGCCGGGCATCGACTCGGATAAAATCTTTAGCCTACGCACCGTTGAGGACACGCTGCGTATTCACAGCTATGTTCGAGAGCGGCGACCGAGCAGTGCCGTCGTGATCGGCGGCGGCTTCATTGGCGTCGAGACGGCGGAGAATCTGTGCGAGCTGGGGCTCCAGGTGACCCTTCTGCAGCGTCCCGTCCAGCTTATGAACAACCTGGATTACGACATGGCGACCCTTTTGCATACCGAGGTGCGTGAGCACGGTATCGATCTGTGCCTCAAGGCCGATGTGACAGGTTTTGAGGAAGTTGATGGCCGCGTTGTCACCCATGTTGCGGGCGATGACCCTATCGGAGCCGATATGGTGCTGCTTGCCATTGGCGTGGCACCTGAGAGCCATCTGGCGCAAGAGGCGGGGCTTGAACTGGGCATCAAGGGGGCTATTGTGGTCAACGACCGCATGGAGACCTCTGCTGCCGACGTGTATGCCGTGGGCGATGCCGTGCAGGTCACGCATCAGGTGACCGGCGAGGACGCGGTCATTTCGCTCGCCGGCCCCGCCAACAAGCAGGGGCGTGTCGTCGCCGATGTCATAGCCGGCATGGACAGCTGCTACCTCGGATCGTTGGGCTCATCGGTTATCAAGGTATTCGACTTGACGGCGGCAAGCACGGGACTATCCGAAAAGGCGGCACACGCGGCGGGAATTGACTGCGACAGCGTGGTCCTGTCGCCCGGTTCGCATGCGGGTTATTATCCGGGTGCAACGCCCATGACCATGAAGGTTGTCTTCGAGAAGCAGGGATTGCGCCTGCTGGGTGCGCAAATCGTGGGCATCGATGGTGTGGACAAGCGTATCGACGTTCTGGCGACTGCCATCCAGGCAGGCATGCGCGGCGATAGGCTTAAGGATTTGGACCTAGCATACGCGCCGCCGTATTCATCGGCGAAGGATCCCGTCAATATGGCGGGCTTTATGATCGAGAACCTCAATCGCGGCATACTGGCGCAGTGGCATTGGGAGGATGAGCCCAACTTGCCACGCGATGGCAGCGTGCAGCTGCTCGATGTTCGTACGGAAGGGGAGTATGAGCGCGGGCATATCGATGGTTTCGTAAACATTCCCGTCGATGATCTGCGCAATCGCCTGAGCGAGCTCGACCGGGCCAAGCCGGTCTACGTGATTTGCCAGAGCGGCATTCGCAGCTACATTGCTTGCCGCATTTTGGCGCAGCATGGCTTTGAGTGCTTTAACTTCTCGGGCGGCTATCGCTTCTTTGCAGCCGTGACTGAGGCTCGCCGCGGCAGCGCTAACGTTATGCCGTGCGGGCTCGAAAAGTAGCGCGCATTGGAATGTGACAAAGTGACAGCCTCTTTGTCGCATCGGGGATGTTATATGCGGGATGGTGCGCCATGCGGCGTGCTGTCCCGTTCGTTTTTTGGCGCGGTTCGTTACATTCCTCACTGGTATCGGCCAAAAATGAGGATAGAGTAGGACAAACGCGCCGAACGTGAACGGCGGGGGAGCGGGCGAGCGCGCCCGCGCGAGAGAGGTTGCCGTCCATGCTGGATCTCAGAGTTATTTGCAAAAGGTACGTTACGCAGTCGTTTACGCAGGTAGCGCTCGACAGCGTAAGCCTGTCTTTTCGCGATAACGAGTTTGTAGCCATCCTGGGTCCCTCGGGTTCGGGTAAAACTACGATGCTCAACGTCATTGGTGGACTCGACCATTTCGATTCCGGCGACCTGCTGATCGATGGCATCTCGACCAAGGATTTCAGCGACCGCGATTGGGATGCCTACAGAAACAATCGCATTGGCTTTGTGTTTCAGAGCTACAACCTCATTCCGCACCAGAGCATTTTGGAAAACGTGGAGCTGGCGCTTACGCTCACGGGCGTGGGACATGCCGAGCGCCGCCAGCGTGCGCGTAAGGCGCTCGAGACGGTTGGTCTGGGCGAGCACGTTGACAAACGCCCGAACCAGCTTTCGGGCGGGCAGATGCAGCGCGTGGCCATTGCCCGCGCCTTGATCAACGACCCCGAGATTGTGCTGGCTGACGAGCCGACCGGCGCCTTGGATTCAACGACGTCCGTGCAGGTTATGGATTTGCTCAAGGACGTTGCGCGCGATCGTCTGGTCATCATGGTCACGCACAATCCCGAGCTGGCGTACCAGTACGCCACGCGCATCGTCAGCCTGGCGGACGGCAAGGTCACCGACGATTCCGACCCCTTTGATGTGGCCACGGTCGCACATCGCGAGGCAAAACCCACGCGCAAAACCTCGATGAGCTTTATGACGGCGCTGGGGCTTTCTGCCCGAAACCTCATGACCAAGAAGGGCCGTACGGCCATGACTGCCTTTGCAGGTTCGATTGGCATTATTGGCATCGCGGCGATTCTGGCGCTCTCCAACGGCGTAAACGGCTACATCAAAAAGGTCGAGGAGGACACGCTCTCAAGCTACCCGCTTACGATTTCCAAACAAGATTACGACCTGTCGTCTATGATGGGCGGACAGGGGGGCACGGATGAGGAGGCGTCCAAGGGCGAGGACTCGTCCGATGGCGCTACCGGCGGCAAGGCTCAGGGGACCGATAAGATCCCTGTGGTCACGGCCGTAAAGGACATGTTCGCAAGTGTTAAATCTAACGATATGACGAGCTTTAAGGCATGGCTTGACGACGGCGGCAACGGTATCGACAAAGAGGTCAACGCTATTCAGTATGGTTACGGCGTGACGCCGGTTGTCTATCGTTCGAGTAAGGGCGACGAGAAGCCCGTTCGCCTTGTTCCCAACGCTATGACCGAGGCCATGAGCGGAGGCGCGAGCTCGGCGGCAACGGTGAGCATGGATTCCATGGGAACGTCGGTCTTTAACGAGATGATTGACGACCAGAGCCTGCTCGACAGCCAGTACGATGTCGTTGCCGGCCATTGGCCTACGTCCGCCAACGAGGCCGTGATGGTGCTTTCGAGCCGCGGAACGGTGGGCGACTACACGCTCTACAGCATCGGCGCGCTGGATATCGATGAGCTCAACGACCTGGTTAACAGTGCCATGACGGCCGACGGCAAGGTCAAGACGCCCAAGACCGGCAGCGACTTTACCTACGACGATGCACTGTCCACGACGTTTAAGGTGTTGTCGCCGGCCGATGCCTATCGCAAAAACGAAGAGACCGGCATGTGGACTGACATGTCTGGCGACGCCGACTTTATGAAAGCCAAGGTTGCCGACGGTATTGACGTGCGCATTGTGGGCGTGGTGCGACCCAACGAGGCGGCAAACGCGAGCGCATTGTCCCCGGGCATTGCCTATACGCATGCGCTGACTCGCCAGCTTATGGAGCGTGCCGCCGATTCGCAGATTGTGCAAGAGCAGCTTGCCCACCCCGAGACGGATGTCTTTACGGGCAAGTCTTTCGACGAACTGCAAGGCGAGGCCAAGCAGGGCGTGGATCTGGGCAGTATGTTCAGCGTGGACGAGGCGACGCTCAAAAGTGCGTTCTCGTTCGATGCATCTGCGCTCTCGGGCGCGGCGGGCGGTGTCGACCTTTCTGGTATCGATTTGTCCGGGCTGAACATTGACCTTTCGGGCGTTGGTAAGGACATCGACTTTAGTGACATCATGGCCAAAGCGCCGGCCCCCGATTTCTCGGGTATCTTTGACGGTCTGGAACTTACGCCCGAGCAAATGCAGCAGGTGGGAACACTAGCCAACCAGCTGTTTGAGGGCTTTTTGCAGTCTGATCAGTTTAAGGCACTGACGCCCGATGATCTTAAGGACGCGTCAAAGCTTGCTGCCGCATTCTCGTCGTATCTTGAGAATGATGCCGCAGCCCAGCAATGCCTGGCTCAGCTCAGGGCGCTGGGCGGCGATGCCCTGGCCGAGCGCCTGCAGCAGGCGATGGGCGACTATGTGCAAAAGCAGCTGGCTCCGTATCTGCAGCAGGCTATGGACCAGGTCATGAAGACGATCAGCGAGCAGATAGCGTCGACGGTATCGTCCCAGCTCAAGGCGGGCGCGGCAGGGCTCATGGGCCAGATGGCGACGCAGATGTCATCGAGTTTTGCCAACCTGGCGAGCGCTATGCGTGTGGATGCGAGCGCCTTTGCGCGTGCCATCCATTTCAACATGGACGCCGAGGACCTGAGTTCGCTCATGATGAGCTATGCCAAGGCGTCGAAGCTCACCTACGACAACAATCTGACCACGTTGGGCTATGCGGACGAGGCGGACCCTATCTCGGTCAAGATTTTCCCGCGCGACTTTGAGGCCAAGGAGCGCGTGCTCGATTACATCGATGCGTACAACAAGCAGGTCAAAGCTGCTGGACACGATGAGCAGGCAATCTCGTACACCGACTACATGGGCATCATCATGGGCTCGGTAACTGACATCGTGAACACCATCAGCTTGGTACTCATCGCATTTGTGAGCATCAGCTTGGTCGTCAGCTCCATCATGATCGGCATCATCACCTACATCAGCGTACTGGAGCGTAAAAAGGAGATTGGCATCCTGCGCGCGATCGGCGCGTCAAAGCGCAACGTGGCCAACGTATTTAATGCCGAGACCTTTATCGAAGGCCTCATTGCCGGCGTCTTTGCCATTGTCGTCGTGGTGGCCGTGAGCTTTCCGGTTAATGCCTGGGCGCTTGCGGCCAAGCAGGTGCCCAACCTGATGAGCCTGCCCGTTCAAGACGCGCTGATGCTCATTGTAATTTCGGTGCTGCTGACGGTCGTTGCCGGCCTGCTGCCGGCTCGCAGCGCATCCAAGAAAGACCCTGTGGAAGCCCTACGCTCCGAATAATGTGACAAAGGGACAGTCCCTTTGTCACATTGGGTGGCTAGCTCGTTTTGCCCATCAATGTGATACGGATGCTTGGATGGGTGTACTCGTCAAATTCATCCTCGGGATCCGTGTCAAACGAATAGTACGTTTTGATGGGGTTGTCACTCGTCCTGATGGAGATTCTCTCGTAGAGCGAACCGTTCAAAAAAGCCTGCCTAAACTCTTCGGGGAGCTTTTGCGGTGCTAGGAGCTCGGGACTCACGGTCTTGACGTCTACGGTTTGGACGACAGAGGAAAGTTCGTCCAAGTCGAGCTCGATGCGGGCGAGGTTGTCCTCAAGGCTCGCGTCGGGGTCGATCTCTGCCGCGTAGCTCACTTCCGTGAGCGTTCCCTTGTTGTCAAAATCCAGGTACGTATAGGTCTTCTG
This sequence comes from Collinsella sp. AF15-51, assembly GCF_003462845.1. NCBI lineage: Bacteria > Bacillati > Actinomycetota > Coriobacteriia > Coriobacteriales > Coriobacteriaceae > Collinsella > Collinsella sp. AF15-51. The sequence goes on from NZ_QRYG01000012.1 coordinate 36,154, forward strand.
GGCATCGGAGTCGCCGTCGTGCAGATAGCCGCGGACGTGATAGCCGTAATCTTGATATCGCTCGTAGGGGTCATCGGCGGACACGTACTCGCATGAGGGCTCTAATGCCTTGCGTGCGATGGCGATCTGCTCGGCCGCGGCCGCGGCGTTCTCCTGCATCTCGATGTTTCCCTGCGCCAGCTGCGGGATATAGGCGCCGCACACGATCGCGAGGGGCAGCGCCACAAGCGCGACGACCCACTTCTTTGCACGGGGGACAGGCACGCCACAGGCCTCTGCCATGGCCCTTGCGTTGGCGAAGCTTTCGGCAAGCACGTCTGCCGCGGTGGCGACGGCGCCTACGGCAGCGGCGACTTCTGCCGCGCCGCCCAGGTTGCGTGCGGTCTCGTTGTCGCTGTTCTTGAGCAGGCGTGCGGCGGCCTGCGTGCCAACAACGCCTGCGATTTGTGCCGAGCGGTCTTTCTCGCTCTGCTCGATGGCGAGCCGGTTCTGCATTTCCTTCCACTGCTTGCCGCGCATGCCAAAACGCGGCGCGAGGGCACAGTAGCAGAATATGACGAGCTCGATGGCGGTGAGCACCAAGGCGGTCATCATGCCCGTCTCTTGGAAGCCTTCGTGATGGAAGACGATGTCGTCGATCATTTCGAAAGGAATAATCAATAAGGGCAGCACGAATGCCATGGCAAGCGCCGCGCCGGCAACCTTGGGACAGATGCAGTATCGCTGGATGCGCTTACGTTCTTGTTCGGAAAGTGTTGCCATGGCTGATCCTTGGTGTCGTAACGGTCGTTGCGGCGCATGGGGCGCGGGGCGCATCAGTTTGAGCTAGCGCTGGATAAGAACATAGAGCAAGATGCTCATCGCGATGAGCAAGAAGCCTGCGATGTTAAACATCAGTGTGGCAAAGTTGCCCACGATGGGGCGTTCGACATAGCTTTTGTCTGGGTTGCTGGGGTTGTAGTACACGGTCATTTGGCTACCGAGGGGCCAAAGCTGCTCCGCGAGGGTGCCTAGGCGGGCGATGGGGCCTGTCTGCACGTGCAGCCAGCCCTTGGCGTCTTCGTAGGCGGTGGCTTGCGTGCGGATGGGGAGTCCCGACAAGCTTTTGGTCTTTATGCCACGGAATTGTTTTTTCGCGCGGTATTGCGTGCCGTCGACGGTGTATTCCAAAACGGGATTCATTCTGCCTTCACCCATAAAGCGATGGTCGATGACCGTTCCCATGGTCACGGCGGTACAGGCCTTGGCTTTCTTGCGGGCGGCGGCCTTCATGAGCGCGCTCACTCCGATAAGCAGGATGCCGATGCCCCCAACCAAGATGAGCGCGAGCAGGGATATCTGCGACGTGGTCACGGCGTTCTCCTTTGGCGCGATACCGTCATATGTGACCCAGTATAGAGAATCCCGCCATCGATGAGCTATTGCGGGGGGGGGTCAATTCTGAATGTGACAAATGGACTGTTCCTTTGTCACATCGGGGACTGCGGAATCGAGGTCTAATACTTTTCCCGAGAAGTGAACGAGTGAAAACGGACTCCCGAAACATCGACACTTTTGGCGTGCAATTTCCTGCGGTTTTGCCAGTCAAATCCTGCGGTTTTGACGCCTAAAAATGTCAATGCTTCGGGGGTCCAAATACAGCCGTTCACTTCTCGGGAAAAGTATTAGACCTCGAAATATGGGCGGCGTTCGCGAACGGCAACTAGCTTGCGTCCGGTAGCCGGCACTTGGGGCAAAGGGACTGCCCTTTTGCCCCTTCACCATTGCATCGTATCTGGTGTGGAAAAAATATCGCCTGCGTTCTCGCGCCTGCGAAGAGTTCCTGAACCGCTTGAATGGGATGTGACAAAGGGACTGTCCCTTTGTCACATTGATTTGAGAGTGGATGTTGATGAATTTATCGCTGGCCCCTATGGAGGGGATTACCGGGCATGTGTTCCGTCGCGTGCATGCGGAGTGCTTTGGCGCACTCGATTGTTATTACACGCCGTTTTTGCCGCCGCCGCGGGTGGGCAACCGCTTTGGTGGCAAGGCGTTTAAAGAGGTCGATCCTGCCAATAACCAGGGGCTTAACGTAGTACCTCAGCTGATGTCCAAGAATGCGGACGAGTTTGTGTGGGCGGCGCAGGTGCTCGCCGAGATGGGGTACCGCGAGGTCAATCTCAACCTTGGCTGCCCCTCGGGTACGGTTGTTGCCAAAGGCAAGGGTTCGGGCTTTCTGCGCAACCTGGATGAGCTCGAGGTGTTCTTGAGCGACGTGTGCGAACGCTCACCCTTGCCGGTGTCGGTCAAGACCAGGCTGGGGTTGGAAAGCGATGACGAGTACGAACGCGTGCTCGACCTCTATTGCCGCATGCCGCTGGCAGAGCTGATCGTGCATCCGCGCGTGCAAAAGGACCGTTATACGGGCTCGCCGCGTAAAGAGTTTTACGGCGAGACGTTGGAGCGGGCGCCGTTTCCCGTGGCCTATAACGGCGACATCTTTGATCTTGAGGACATGGATGCGCTGGTGGGGGCCTATCCCGGAACACGCCACGTAATGTTGGGGCGCGGCTTGCTCGCGAACCCCGCGCTGGCTCGCATGGTTAAGGGCGGCCCTGCTGCCACGGCCGCTGAGCTGCAGCGCTTCCACGACATGCTGTTTGCGGCCTATGCGGACGAGATTGGGGACAACGCGGTCTTTCGCATGAAGGAGTGGTGGTTCTACGCCAAATGCGCCTTCGCCGATCCCGCGACCGTTCACAAGCTCGTTCGCAAGACCAAAAAGGTCGATGAATACCGCGCTGCTGTCGAGCGCGTCTTTCGCGAGCAGCCGCTTGCGCCTGTTGCCCGCTTTTGTGGCTACTAGTCGTTGGGGACGTTCTTTAACGACTAGTCATTCAAGAACGTCCCCAATGACTAGATTGAAAAGCTGTACGTCAGCATCCAAAGATGTCGGAAAATGTCGACTTTGGATGCTGGCGTACATGTTTGGTTCGTATGGGTTCGGCTCGGTTGGCGCGAACTGGCCGCAGTGCGCGTGCTAGAGCAGGTTCTTCTGCACCCACGCGATGATGTCGCTCGACTCGTAGAGCGGTTTACCGTCGATGAACAGGCAGGGAACCTGGCGCTTTCCGCCGACGGCGATGAGTGTCTGCTCGGCATCGGGGTCGGTCGAGATATTGCGCTCGGGGATGGTCACGCCGTTATCGGCCAAAAAGCGCTTGACCTTTATGCAATACGGGCAGCCGGTCATAACGTAGAGCACGAGTTCGTGATCAGTAGCCATGGTGTCTCCAATCGGTTGAGGTTTCGGTTGAGATACCCAAAGCCGCCGCAGTCTATGCGCGATCCATTGATGACTCGATGGCATGGACCAGAAACGCCGTGGCTCCGGTGCCGCAGGGCTTGTCGTAGTAGTCGATAAAGCGCTGATCGGCAAGATAGCCGTGGGCGAGGCCCAGGTATGCTTCGTCTTGGGGCTCGTGTCCCCAGTTAAGGCCAATCCATCGACGGTGCATTGCTACAAGCTTGCGGGCCTCGCTGCCTTCCGGTTCGCCATCGCCCATGGCAATCGAGAGCTGGCCCAGAACAGCGCGTTCAAGTTCCTTCATGTCGTTCCATGTCTCGGGGTCCATGCCCAGCAGTGCCTCGTTTGCTGCATCGACAGCCTCGTCGCCATAGCGCGCCCGCGCCTCGGCGCCGAAGCGCTCCTCGTTTTCCTGCACGGCGCGCCAGCGCTCCAGCTGCGGCAAGACGGCACCCATGAGTGAGACGGCCTCGTCGAGCGACATGCCGGTGTTTTGTGCCAGGCGCGGGGCACAATCCTCGATCATTGCCTCCATCGTGGTGTCGTAGGTGTACTTGCCGTGCTCGTAGCACCACTTGCAGTAATGGTCGGTCGTGGCGCCCGTGGCGTCGGTGCCGCAGTCGTTGGGCGTGAGTATCATGCCGCAGCTCTGACAATAGTGCTCGGGCATTTCGAGCAGGTGGGACAGCGGTTCTCCGGTTATGGCGGCAATGAGCTTCATCATGTCGATGCCCGGTGTGACTTCGCCGCGTTCCCAACGGCTGACGGCTTGGCGTGTGACGAAGAGCTTGGCGGCGAGTTGCTCTTGGGTAAGATGATGGGCGCGACGGACAGCAATGAGCTTTTCTGCGAAGGCCATAACGGCTCCTTTCTGCTGGTTGTTGGCTTTAAGCATACGCGGCGGCAGGTGCCCTTCCAAGCAACCGTTGGTTGCGCGACGGGGGCTGCGGCGAAGAATTGCGTACAACGTCCCACGCCTCCATGCCGTACAATGACCGGCATGGAACCTATTGCACACATACATACCGATCTGCCGCAGAAGTTCGGCATTCCGCGCAACAGCTTTTTGGCGCCCCATTTGCAGGGACGCATCGTCTTTGAACCGGAATTTGCCTCCAACGCAGCAGTTGAGGGTCTGGATTCCTTCTCTCACCTATGGTTGCTCTGGCGCTTCGAAAACGGCACGCCCGGCGGCACGGCTAAGGACATAGCCGCCGATGCCAAAAAGCAGGACAGGTCCGGAACTAATGCCAAGTGGTCGAAAACCGTGCGTCCGCCGCGTCTGGGCGGAGCCGAGCGTGTGGGCGTCTTTGCCACGCGCAGTCCGTTTCGCCCTAATCCCATCGGTCTCACCTGCGTCAAGCTTGATCGTGTCGAGCTCACCGACGATGGTCCCATCATCCATGTGTTGGGGGCCGACCTGCGCGACGGCACGCCCATCTACGACATTAAGCCCTACATTCCGTTTGCGGATTGCCATCCGGATGCGACCGGCGGCTGGATTGAGGATGCGCCGTGGCAAGAGCTCGACGTCGAGTTTCCGCAAGCGCTGCAGGATATGGTCCCGCCTACAAAGCTTCCTGGCTTGGTTGAGGTTCTTCGCCAGGATCCGCGCCGCGCGGGCAGCAAGCACGAGCCAAACCGTGTTTATCACTTGGCCTTCGCCGGGCTCGACATATCTTTTACGGTCGATGAAACCCGGCTAACCGTAGTCGCCGTCAACGACGCGCAAGACTAATCAGCCATTCGTCCGCACCCGTCAAATTAAGAGCCAAACCCCATGCCAAAACCGCCCATGCTGGTGGACAATAACGCCTACCAAAACAATCCGCTTTGCATGGGAGCCCAGGATGAAATACGACTTTACTTCGCTTATCGACCGCCACGGCATGGACTCCATCGCCGTTGATTCTTGGGGTGAGATCCCCGGCATGGCTCCAAACGCACCCGACGAGGGCTTCGATCGCATTCCCATGTGGGTGGCGGACATGAACTTCGCCACGGTGCCCACGGTCCAGGAACACATCATTCAGCGTGCCCAGCACCCCATGTTTGGCTACTTTGATCCGCGTGCCGAGTACTCTGACCGCATCATCGAATGGCAGAGCCGCCGCAATGGCGTCGAGGGTCTGCGCCCTGAACATATCGGTTACGAAAACGGCGTGCTGGGCGGTGTTGTGTCGACGCTGCGCGCGTATGTCCAGCCGGGCGATGCGGTGCTGGTCCACAGCCCCACCTACATCGGCTTTACCAAGTCTATCGAAGCCGCGGGCTATCGCATTGTCCACAGCCCGCTTAAGCTCGACGACCAAGGCGTGTGGCGTATGGACTATGAGGACATGGAGCGCAAGCTCGCCCAAAACCACATCCATGCCGCGGTGTTCTGCTCGCCGCACAATCCCTGCGGGCGCGTATGGGAGCGCGACGAGATCGAGCGCGCCATGGACATCTATCGCCAGCATGATTGCGTGGTGATCTCGGATGAGATTTGGTCCGATATCATCCTGCCGGGTCACAAGCATATCCCGACGCAGTCGGTGAGCGAGGATGCCCGCATGCGCACGGTTGCCCTTTATGCGCCCAGCAAGACGTTTAACCTGGCGGGCCTGGTCGGCAGCTACCACATCGTCTATAACGAGACGCTGCGCGACCGCGTGTGCGCCGTGTCCGACAAGACTCACTACAACGAGATGAACGTCCTCTCCATGCATGCGCTTATCGGTGCCTATCAGCCTCAGGGCTATGAGTGGGTGGACGAGCTCAACCAGGTGCTTGCCGGTAATATCGAGTGCTTCTGCGATTACGTTGACGAGCATTTTGCGGGCGTGTCCTATTCGCGTCCGCAAGGCACGTACATGGTGTTTCTGGACTGCACCGAATGGTGCCGCGAGCATGGCCGCGATATTCAGTGGCTGCTCGACGAGGGGGCGCGCGTGGGCGTGGGGTATCAGGACGGCCGCCCGTTCCACGGGCCCTGCCACATTCGCGTGAATCTGGCGCTGCCGCTTTCGCGCGTAAGGGAGGCGTGCGACCGCCTGGACCGCTACGTTTTTGGGGTATAGGGGGCGCTCGATTCGAGTGCTGCCCCATGTGCCCACGCCGTCAAAATGTGTGGGCACATGGGGCGCAGAGGGTAGCGAGCGCGTTTTCCGCATTCGCTACTTTTCATGAATCTGCTTGCCGCAAAGATGTTCAATCGAAATCTCGTAGAGCTGGACGCCCTTTATGTCTTTGGCGATCTCCTCCTCGACTTCTTCGGCAGAAGGGTAGTACTTAAGCGCGAGCTGACGGACTTTGTCCGCGATAAACGCGGGCGCTTCATCTACCAGGCGACAACGACCAAAGACAACGGTACTCATAACGTAGGGAGCCCAGTCGCCGTCCTTGTACCACACGTTGCCGTAAACGGTAAAGCAGACTTTATCATCATGCCTGAGTGAATCGACCTTGTGGCCAGCCTTGGCGCCATGGAAATAAATCTTGTCGTGCTCGGCGTCAAAGAAGTAGTTGACGGGAATGGCATAGGGGTAGCCATCATCGCCGTTGACGGCAAAGACGCCGCGCTTGCAGGTAGCGAGCAGTTCGCGCGCTTTCTCGTCGGTGATGGCGCGTTTCTTTCGACGTAAGGGCCTAAACATCGTTGGCTTCCTTTCTACTGCGCATGGTGGTTGAGCACAAACTATAGCGAAACAGCCCCGTTTTTCTTGATACAGGCGAGTATGTTTTTGAGCTTGCTAAAGTCGAGCGGTTTGGGCAGATGGGCGTTCATGCCGGCGTCGTGTGCCGCCTTGGCGTCTTCGGCAAAAGCGTTGGCGGTGAGCGCGATGATGGGGATGTCGGCCGCATCGGCCTTTTCGCTCAGGCGGATCGCCCGGGTTGCCTCGTAGCCGTCCATGCCCGGCATCATGATGTCCATCAGGATTGCATCGAAGCTGCCGGCGGGACGACCAACATATAGATCGACCGTTTCGTTGCCGTCGGCGGCGCGAGTCACGACGATGCCTTCGCTTTCGAGCAGAGCTTGGGCAATCTCGGCATTGAGTTCGTTATCTTCTGCCAAAAGGACGTTCATGCCGGCGAGCGAGCAGCTGCTTACCTGCGTGTCTGCACATTCTTTTATCTGAGGGTTCTTGTCGATATCGAGCGGAATCCGGACGTCAAACGTACTCCCCACGCCAACCTCACTCGAAATCTCAATCGTGCCGCCCATCATATCGATGAGCGATTTGACGATAGACATGCCAATGCCGGTTCCTTGGAACTTGCTGCGCGCATCGTCGCCTTCCTGGGCAAACGGCTCGTAAATGTGCGTCAAAAACTCGGGCGTCATACCAATGCCGGTATCCGAGACGCTAAAGCAAAACACGGCGTGCTCGTCGTCGACCGGTTTGATGGTCGATGAGAACGTGACGGTGCCTCCGTGCTTGTTGTACTTGATGCTGTTGTCGAGCAGGTTGACAAGGATCTGCCGAATATGGGTGGGGCTGCCGATCATATATTGGTCGACAGCGTAGGGCTCGCTGGTGTCGAGCATGGTTATGCCGCGGTCCGATGCGCGGAGCTTGCACAGTACGAGCGCATTGTCGCACAGCTCTTTAAGGTTGAATGATTCGTGCTCGAGCGTCACTTTGCGCTCCTCGATCCTGCCCATCTCGAGGATGTCGTTAATCAGTGACAGCAGGTGATTGGCGGCAACGCGCGCCTTGGCGCGGCTTTCGCGGGCGACCTGCATGTCGCCTTCTCTCAATTCCTCAATTTCGATAAGGCCCAGGATGCCGTTGAGCGGCGTGCGGATGTCGTGGCTCATGCGCGTGAGGAAAGCGGTTTTGGCGGCATTGGCGGCATCGGCTTTCTGCCGTTCCTCCTGTGCGCGGTAAAGCGACCAGACAAGGATGACGATGCCGGTGAGCAAAATGCAGATGACGACTGCCGCAATGACGATGCGGTTGCGGTAGAGAAGTCGGAACGCATCCGATTCTTGCGCCGAGTACGATGTGGGGAAATAGCTGTTTGCAGAGAGCGATTCACCTGCATTGACGATGCCCTTATTGATGATTCCCAGCAGCTCGGGCTTGCCGCGCGAAATTAAACACGATAGTTGCGCCGTGTTGGTGAGTTCCTGTGTTTCGAAATCCTCGATGTCGTAGGTGTCGCGGAGAGTTTCCAGGCGCGTGCTGGGGACAATGATGCAACGTGCCTTCCCCTCATTGAGGGCTTTGAGCACCTCGCCGTCATTCGAGTACTCGGTTACTGTTGCGTTCGGGAAGAGACTTTCGAGCTCAAAACGGTTAACGATTGTGCTCTTTGTACAAGCGATGTTCTTAAGGTCGCTGTTCAGGTTTTTGCCACTGTGAATGGCGGTCAGCGAAACCGTTCCCATCGAGTTTGACTGGATGACTCCTGTCTGCTCGGCGAGCCAGTAGTCGCGAAACAATGGCAGGGCGACATCGATGGTTCCGTTGGAAAGGGCTTTGATCATTTGCCTGTTGTTCGAGAGTGCGATTGTTTTGACCGTAATACCAAACTTGTCGTGCAACGTCGTTGCAAGCGAGGCGAGCGATCCTTCCATCTCGCCGTCGTCATTTTGCGTGCAGTAGGGAAGTTGGTTTTTAAGATAGCCGAGCGTGATGGTATTGCCGTTTGCTTTGAGCCAGGTGGTCTCGGGGCCGGTGAGCGATGACGAGCCACTGTTTTGGGTCGAGTAACTCGATTTGACTTCCTCGTTATAGCGCGGGTTATCGCGGGCGATGGTCGTCATGGCGGCGTTGATGTCGTTCATCAGATCGGGGCGGCTTTTGGGAACGGCAAAATAGTAGTCGCTCGAGCCTACGTAGAACATGGGTGACGCATCGGGCGACGAAATGGTATCGTTCATGATGACGGCGTCGACCTCGCCGTCTGCAAGCGCCTCAAAGAGGGCGCTGCCGGTGTCGATTTCTTTATAGGTGCAGGTGACGCCTTCGTCGGCGAGCCACTGCTGGCCGACGATAGTTTGCATAACGCCAGAGTTGCAGCCGATGGTGAGGCCTTGGAGCGCCTGGGGGTCACCCTTGGCCAGATCGTCGCGGTCGGGCCTGGCGTAGATGTAGTAGCGCTCGGTGCCCTCGGGGTTCGAGGAAAAGAGCAGCTTCTGCTCGCGTTCTGCCGAATACGAGATGTTGGGCATGAGGTCGATTTCGCCTGCTTCGAGCATGTCCATAAGCTCGGAGAAGGTGCCGCTAACGTATTCGTATTGCCAGCCCTTTGTGTAATACGAGAGGGTCTGGAGGTACTCGTAGCCCCACCCCGAGAGTCGCTCGCCCGGCATGCCTTCCTGGAAGCCTTTGTTGTTGACGAGCCAGCCAACGCGGACCGTCTTGACCTGCTGGTCGGAGTCGGCGGCAAAGGCGGGGGCGGGCATGACGGCGCTCAGTATGGCGAGCGCGGCAAGCGCGACCGCCAGGGTGCGATATAGAGCCAAGCGAAGGACGGCGGAAGGTTTCACATGAAATCCTATCGAGTTGAGACAGTTTCGCATAAGGATACCAGCTCAGCCTGCCCATTCAGCCGCCGCACCGCTAAACGGTTAGGTAGTCATTGGGGACGTTCTTAACTGACTAGTCGTTTAAGAACGTCCCCAATGACTAGTTCCGTTTGCGGGGGAGGCGTGGGACAATACCGAGCGAATGTGATTGGGCGTCTGGGAAAAGGGGTCGCGATGAACAAGTTGAGGACGCTTGCCGACGTGTTGCGCCAGGCTGGCTTTGCACGCATCACGGGCCTGTTTCTCGTCTTCTATCTGCTGTGCTCGACGGCCGTCTGGCTGTCCGAGCCCACGACCCTTACGTTTGGCGACGGCCTCTGGTTTAGCTTTGAGACCGTATCGACCATCGGCTTTGGCGATATCCCGGCCGAGACGCCGGTTGCCCGCGCTATCACTGTCGTTTTGAGCGTCATCAGCATCTTCTACATCGCCATGCTCACGGGCGTGGCGGTGAACTACTGCAATACGCTCATCAAGATGCGCCAAAAGGACACCATGGCGCGCTTTATGGATGATCTTGAGCATTTGGAAGAGCTCGATCGTGACGAGCTTGCCGACCTATCGCGCCGTGTGCGCGAATATCGCCGACGCCAACGCTAGAACGGGCGCCGCGCGTCACGATGAGGGGGACTAAATATGAATATCACGGTATACCTGGGCGCCAGCGTTGGTAACGACCCAGCATTTTTGCCTGCGGTGCAAGAGCTGGGCAACTGGATTGGCTCCAACGGGCACGCGCTGGTATACGGCGGGTCCAAATCGGGCCTGATGGGTGCGCTCGCCGATAGCGTACTCGATGCCAGTGGACACGTGACTGGCGTGGAGCCGAGCTTTTTTATCGAGGCCGAGTTTCAGCACGATGGCATCGACGACCTCATCGTGACGAGCGACATGGCCGAGCGCAAGGCCAAGATGATTGAGCTCGGTGACGCGTTCATCGCCTTTCCCGGTGGGACGGGTACGCTCGAGGAGATTGCCGAGGTCATGTCGGCCGTGTCGCTGGGGCATCTGAGTGCGCCGTGCATCCTGTACAACCTCGGGGGCTACTACAACGACCTCAAGGCGTTGCTCGAGCATATGATCGATAAGGGCCTATCGAGCCCGCAGCGCCAGCAGGGGATTTACTTTGCCGATAACCTGCACCAAATCGCATCGATTATCGACAACTAGGCCTCGGGCCTGCCGCGCGTGCGGCGCCCAACGGTGTCGTTCGCGGCGCAGATGGTTAGCCCGCCCGCGCCGTGCCCGCCCTACAATAAAACGTAACTATGTCGACTTTGACCGCGGGAGGACCCGATGGATAACCTTGCCAAACCCACAAACCGCGCGCTGTTTTTAGTGAGCGTTGCCGTGACCGGTGCGTTCGCAGGTGCCGCGGTCTGGCTGTTCTTTTTCGCGATGGAGCACGGCATCGACTATCTATGGACCGAGATTCCGCACGCGCTGGGCGTCGCTTCGCCCGAGCTTGCCAGTGGCCCGTTTGGCTTTTTGCCGTACCCGTTTTTTGTCTGCCTGTTGGGCGGCCTGCTGATCGGTCTGTACGAAAAGCTTACGGGCACCAAGACCGATGACCTCAACCAGGTGATGGCTAAGGTTAAGCAAGACGGGCGCTACCCGTATGACAACCTGGGCAAGCTTTCGCTCGCGGCGTTGCTGCCGCTGCTGTTTGGCGGAAGTATTGGACCGGAGGCCGGCCTGACCGGTGTTATCGCGGGTCTGTGCAGCTGGGTTGGCGACCGCATGCGTCGCTTCGGCGCCGAGTTTAGGGAGCTTACGCTGCTGGGTACCCAGGCCGCGTTGACGGCGCTCTTCACCGCACCCGTCTTTGGCTTTGTGGCGCCGCTCGCCGGTAGCGCTGACGGCGACGAGGACCCCGCATCCGATGAGATCACCATCAAGCTCCCCAAGGCGCAAAAGACTGTGGTCTACGGCATTGCGATTGCCGGCGGTCTGGGCACCTATCTGCTGCTCGGCCAGCTTATGGGTGGCGGCATGGGCATGCCGAGGTTCGAGGCTGCCGAGGTGGGCAACCTGGAACTTGTCTGGCTCATTCCGCTGGCGTTGGTCGGCACCGTATGCGGTTGGCTGTACTTTGTCTCCGAGCATGCAAGTGAGGCGCTGTCCCATACAATAGGGGAGCGCCCCGTCGTCAAGGCCATGCTGGCTGGTCTGGCGCTCGCCATCTGCGGCACAGTTCTGCCTTATACCATGTTTGCCGGTGAGACCCAGGCCGACGTACTTATGGAGACCTACCTCACCATCCCCGCCGGTGTGCTCATCGCGACCGGTCTTGTTAAGGCCATGCTGACACCCGCCCTCATCAACATGGGCTGGCGCGGCGGCCACTTCTTCCCGGTTATCTTCTCGGGCGTAAGCCTGGGCTACGGCCTTGCCATCCTCACCGGCGCAGATCCGGTCTTTTGCGTCGCCGTCTGCACGGCATCGACGATGGGCGCCGTTATGCGCCAGCCTGTTATGGTTGTGGGCCTGCTGCTCATGTGCTTCCCACTCAAGGGTATCGTTTGCATGATCATCGCGGCCGTCATCGCCGCCGGCATTCCGCTGCCCAAGCCGCTGCGCAAGTAGCACGGTAGCGCGCGGGCAATACAAACATCTCAAGCCCGGTGTGGGCGCTGTGTCACGGATTTGCGGGTGGACTGAATCTCGCCTGGCACCGACGCTACTTCCAAATCGCGAGCGCGGCGGTGCCCAGCACGATGAGGAAAAGGCCGATGGCGCTTCGATGCGACAGCTTTTCGTTGAAGGCCAGTCGTGCGAACAGCACCGATACGACAATCGATAGTTTGTCGATTTGCACGACGACGCTCACCTGGCCTGCAGCGATGGCGTAGTAGTACAGCAGCCACGACGCGCCGGTCGCAATGCCCGATGCCGCAAGAAATGCGAGTTCGCGCGGGTCAATGCGCGCGACCTGCTCCAGCTTTCCCTTGGCAGCCACGATTGCCCATGCCATAACAAGTACCACACAGGTGCGGATTGCCGTGGCCAGGTTTGACTCGACACCTTCGATGCCGATCTTGGCGAGGACGGAGGTGAGTGCCGCGAACACGGCGGCGCCGAGGGCGTAAGCGAGCCAGGCTCGGTCTTGCTTTTGCTCTGCGCCGACGGACTGCTTTTTCTCGATCATCAAAAACGTGCCGAGCGTGATAACTGCGGTTCCCACGAGCTTGACCGCCAGGTTGCCTGTCTCACCAAAAAGCACTATGGCGATCAGCACGGCGAGCACGGTGCTCATCTTGTCGACGGGTACAACCTTGTTGACGTCTCCGATGCTGAGCGCCTTAAAGTAACAGATCCACGAGGCGCCGGTGGCGAGTCCCGAGAGGGTGAGGAATAGCCAGGCTTTGGCGGGAATGGCGCCGATTGCTCCGATGGATCCAGAAATGCCCGCCATTGCCCAGGCAAATACGAGCACCACGCAAGTACGGATGGCGGTTGCAACGTCGGAGTCGGTGTGCCTGATGCCGCATTTGGCCAAAATGGATGTGATGCCGGCAAAGAAAGCTGATGCAAATGCTGCTGTAACCCACGACACGGGTTGAGCGCCTCCTCATAAAAGACCGCGCCAGATCTGCGGCGCATGCCCGATGATACCGCGCTTGCCTACAGGTCGCGTGCTCGATAGACCTTGGTACTGATGGCGCAACTCAGTGCAAAGAGCACGAGGGCCAGTACGGCAATTCCTGCGCACAGGCAGCCGAGGACGGCGGGATCGGGATTCGCCCCAGCAATCGACATGAGCCAGTTGCTGATGGGGTTGGAGGAGCTCAGTGTGGCCATGGCGAGGCATCCGAGCAGGGCAAACAGGCCGACGGAAAGGCGCAGCGCCTCCATGTGTCCAAATCGAAAGAATAACGGCTGCGCCAAAAACACCATCATGAGGGAGATGAGCATCGATGCGGCGGAGGCTATTGTGGTCTCAAAGACGAACTGTCCCGTCGAGGGCATACCCGTGTGATCGAAGAACGGAAGGGTGATGATGCTCAAAAGCGCGCCGGCGCACGCCATGACGGCTGAAAAGACAATGATGCTCAGGTAGCGTGCGCAGATGATGTCTTTGCGCGAGATGGGCAGCGTTGCCCGATAGCGCTCCCATCCGTTTTGATTGTCGAAGCCGGCCAGCGAGCTCATAACCATGATGGGCGACATGGCACTGACCGCGCAGGCGCCGGCGCTCATGCCGGAATCGCCATCCGATGCGTTGGCGAGGGTCAACACGACGAAGATGAACAGGCCGACGCCCGCGATGCTTGGGACAAGCGAGCGAACGATGGCGAGCTCGGACATAAAGGCGCGTTTCATTTCGAAGCTCCTTTCAGCATGAGGCGCAGGTAATCATCAATGGTTGCCCGGTCGCAGGGAATCTCGGGGAAGGCCTCGAGCGCCTCGTGACGGTTGGGCACGAGCACGTCCACGCTATAGGCGTGGCGGGCGGCATGGGCGCCTTCGACGCAAGCCATGAGCTCGGACGCCTGCGCCTGCGTGCAATGGGCGATGCCGGCGCGGTCGGTAATGTCCTCCCGCGGCAGGTCAAATACAATCGAGCCGTTATCGATGCAGATGACGCGGTCGGCGGCGCGATCGAGGTCGGACGTAATATGGCTCGAGAGCAGCACGCTGCGCTGGCCGTCGGAAACAAAGGCGAGCAGCTCGTCAAGCAGCTCTTCGCGTGCCATGGGATCGAGGCCCGCGGTGGCTTCGTCCAAAACGAGCAGCTTGGCATGGTGGCTGAGCGCGCAGGCGAGCTGCAGCTTCATGCCCATGCCGCGGGAGAGGTCCTTGACCTTCGTCTTGGGATCGAGGCCAAATCGGTCGATGAATCCGGCGAACGTTTCACAGCTCCACGTGGGGTACGCCGGGCCTACGAGCCTCTCGACCTCGCCCACCTTGAGCGTGGAGGGGAAGGGACACGTGTCCAGGACAAGCCCGATGCGGGAGCGCAGGTGGCGCTGCGTCTCGTCGGGCGCGTATGTATCGCAGCGCTGTCCAAGCAGATGCACCTCGCCGGCATCGAGCTTTATAAGCCCAAGCGCGGCGCGAATGGTCGTTGTCTTGCCGGCGCCGTTTGCGCCCACAAAGCCGACGATCTGGCCGGGTTCCACAGCGAGCGTGACGTCGTGGAGGGAAAAGCGGTCGCTCACACGGCGCGATACACCTTTGAGTTCTAAAAGGTTTTGCATGGTATAGCCTTTCTTGCAGATGGCTACTGCATGGTTTCGGGGGCTACCAGGTCGAGCATCTCGTGTAGTTTGCCGCGCGTGACGCCTAGGGTTTCGGCTTGCGTTGCTGCCTGTGCGAGCAGCTTTTCGATATGACAGAGCTGGTTTTCGCGCAAGAGCTCCTGGTTGCCCTCGGCGACAAAACAGCCCTTGCCCTGCACGGTGCAGATGAAGCCGAGTTGCTCCAGGTCGGCATAGGCGCGCTTGGTGGTGATGACGCTCACGCCCAGGTCGCTCGCCAGCGCGCGGATGCTGGGGAGTTTGGCTCCCGCAGCGAGCGTGCCCGAAAGGATCTGAGCTTTGACTTGCGAGGCTATTTGCTCGTAGATGGGCTTGTCGCTCGAATTGGATAGGATGATGTCCACAGCGGCTCCTTAGCTGT
The DNA here is from genome assembly GCF_003462845.1 of Collinsella sp. AF15-51. NCBI lineage: Bacteria > Bacillati > Actinomycetota > Coriobacteriia > Coriobacteriales > Coriobacteriaceae > Collinsella > Collinsella sp. AF15-51. The sequence goes on from NZ_QRYG01000012.1 coordinate 51,588, forward strand.
TGGGCTACACGTGTATATACCCGGTAAGCACAGTATATATACACTATGTACAGTTACGCAAGAGACAAATTCGGATTGGGCCGGCTACCCAGGCCCCAACTGATGAATTTGTCCTGATAGGTGCCCTATGGCGGGATTTCGCGGCTACAATGGTGCGGTTACAACGACGTAATGCACTCAATGCAAGAAAGGATCCGCATGGCAAGCCTGTCGGATGAAATCTCGTCGCGCCGCACGTTCGCGATTATCAGCCACCCGGACGCCGGTAAGACCACGCTTACCGAGAAGCTGCTGCTCTATACCGGCAGCATCCAGACTGCCGGCTCGGTCAAGGGCAAGAGCTCGGCCAAGCATGCCGTCTCGGACTGGATGGACATCGAGAAGGAGCGCGGTATTTCCGTTACCTCCTCGGTGCTGCAGTTCACCTACAACGGCGCCTGCGTCAACATCCTCGATACCCCCGGCCACCAGGACTTCTCGGAGGATACCTACCGTACCCTTATGGCCGCCGACGCCGCAGTCATGGTCATCGACGGCGCTAAGGGCGTCGAGGCCCAGACCAAAAAGCTCTTTAAGGTCTGTACGCTGCGCCATATTCCCATCTTTACCTTTGTGAACAAGCTCGACCACGAGGCTCGCGATCCGTTTGAGCTCATGGAAGAGATCGAGAACGTCCTGGGTATCAATACGTATCCCATGAACTGGCCGATCGGCAGCGGGCGCAACTTCCGCGGCGTGTTCGATCGTCAGACCCGTCGCGTCATTGCCTTTGAGGGCGACGGCCACGCCAACGCCACCAAGAAGGTCGCCGAGGTCGAGGCCGAGCTGGGCGATCCGGCCATGGACGAGCTTATTGGCGAGGAGAACCACAAGAACCTGATGGACGACATCGAGCTGCTCGATGGCGCCGGTGACGAGCTCGACCTGGATGCCGTGGCCTGCGGCAAGCTGAGCCCGGCGTTCTTTGGCTCGGCACTCACCAACTTTGGTGTGGAGCCCTTCCTTAAAGAGTTCCTGCGTCTGGCCCCGACGCCGCGCGCCTATACCGATACACTCACCAGCGAGCCGGTCGCGCCCGCCGAGAACGACTTTAGCGGCTTCGTGTTTAAGATCCAGGCCAACATGGACAAGAACCATCGCGATCGCATTGCCTTTGTGCGCATTTGCTCGGGCAAGTTCGAGCGCGGCATGGATGCCTTCCATGTGCAGGGCAACCGCAAGCTCAAGCTGGCTACGGGCACCTCGATGATGGCCGACGATCGCGCCATCGTGGACGAGGCGTACGCCGGCGACATCGTGGGCCTGTTCGATCCCGGTATCTTTAGCATCGGCGACACCGTGTGCTCCGGCAAGCGCCACGTGCAGTATCCGCAGATCCCGACGTTTGCCCCCGAGATGTTTGCCCGCATTACGCAGGTCGACACGCTCAAGCGCAAGCAGTTTGTGAAGGGCATGGAGGAGCTTGCCCAGGAGGGCGCCATCCAGATCTTCCGCGAGCTGGGTGCCGGCATGGAGAGCGTCATCGTGGGCGTGGTCGGCGTGCTGCAGTTTGAGGTACTCGAGCGCCGCCTCAAGGCTGAGTACCGTGTCGAGGTTCGTCGCCAGCCGCTGCCCTATACGGACATTCGCTGGATCCAAAACGACTCCGACACCATCGATATCCCGGGTCTTTCGCTCACGCGCGACACGCTGCGTGTCGAGGACATGCGCGGCGGCAAGCTGCTGCTGTTCACGAGTCCGTGGAATGTTGACTGGGCGACCGACCACAACCCCGACCTTGTCCTGTCGGAGTTTGGCAACGTAACGTTTTAGTGCACCGGCGCGGTGGCCCTGCGGGGCTGCCGCACCGTTTGCTTGCCTGCCGCCGCGTGAGCGGCTATCATACCCACCGTCGCCTCAAGACCGTGGCGGCCGAGCAGTTCGGGTCCGATATCCTGCTCGTTAAACCTAAAACCAAAGGAGTACATAATGATCAAGAAGGTCATGGAGGACTACAAGGTCCTGTTGCGGAGCATTCCCGCGGCAACGGTTTCGCTGTTTTTCGTGAGCGTCATCATGATGAACCTGCTGGCCAACAAAGAGCTTATCAGCCTACCGTATCTGGCACTCGATTGCGGCTTTGTGGTGAGCTGGGTCTCGTTTTTGTGCCAGGACATGATCTGCAAGCGTTTTGGCGCCAAGGCATCCATCAAAATCTCTATCCTCGCGCTGGCGGTCAACCTGGCCGTAAGCCTGTGCTTTTGGCTGTGCTCGCTCACGCCCGGCATGTGGGGCGCCTACTATGACACGGGCATGATCGAGGTCAACACCGCCCTTAACGCCACCATCGGCGGCACCTGGTACGTGGTGTTTGGATCTTCGCTCGCCATGCTCGTCTCTGCCGTCGTTAACTCCACGCTCAACCAGTCGCTCGGCCGTATGCTCAAAAAGAATAACTTTGCGAGCTTCGCCTTCCGCTCCTATGTGTCCACGGGTGTTGGCCAGTTTATCGACAACCTGGTCTTTGCCATTGTGGTGAGCCACACGTTCTTTGGCTGGACCTGGGTGCAGGTTCTTATGTGCTCGCTGACCGGCGCTGTTGCCGAGCTGCTGTGTGAGGTCTTCCTGAGCCCCGTGGGCTACAAGGTCGTGCGTGGCTGGGAGCGCGAGAATGTGGGCGCCGAGTACCTCGAGCGTCACGCAACCGCCTAAGGAGCAAGTATGCGGGTTTTGATCACGGGTGCCTCGGGCGGTATCGGAGCCGCGTGCGTGCAGCGTTTTTTGGACGAGGGCCACGAGGTCGTGGGCTTTGATTTGCTGCCGGCGGCAGTCGAGCACGAGCACTATCGCCATCTGATCGTCGATGTCCGCGAGCCGGACTCGTTTCCGGACGAGCTTGAACCCCAGGTGATCGTGAACGTTGCCGGCACGCAGGATTCGGCCGACGATATTGCCGCCAACCTGTGCAGCACCATCAACGTGACCGAGCGCTATGCCTTTGTGGGGGAGGGGCTTGCCGCCAAGCCGGCGCCGGCCATTACATCCGTGGTCAATGTGGGGTCGGCGAGCGGGCATACGGGATCGGAGTTTCCCGCCTATGCCGCCAGCAAGGGCGGCGTTATCGCCTACACCAAGAACCTTGCAAACCGCTTGGCGCCGCAGGCCATCGCCAACAGTGTGGACCCGGGCGGCGTTATCACGCCGCTCAACCGTTGCGTGATGGAAGACGAACACCTGTGGAACCAGATTATGGAGCTCACGCCGCTTAAGCGCTGGGCCACCGCCCAAGAGATCGCCGAGTGGATCTACTTTGTGGGCGTGACCAACCGGTTTATGACCGGGCAGAGCCTGCTGATCGATGGCGGAGAGGCCGGCCGCGCACAGTTTATCTGGCCCGAGTAACAAGACGCGCCCGATGGCAAGATTGCCGTCGGGCGCGTTTTTGATGTATCGATTTTTAGCCGAGGCTAGTCCAGTTGACGGGGGTCGAGCCGTATTGTTCGAGCAGCTCATTGGCAGCAGAGAAGGGGCGCGACCCCATAAAAGCGGGGAGTTCTGCCGTGGCACGGTTTGCCGAAAGTGGCGAGGGGTGCGTGGAGGCTAAGCAGTACTTGCCGGTTGCCTTGCCCGCGCCAGTCGCGGCGAGCTTGCCCTCGACCATCTGCTGGGCAAAGCGGCCCCATGCCAAAAAGACGACCGGTTGGGGCAGCTGGCAGCAACGTTCGATAACGTAGTCGGTAAGCGTGCTCCAGCCCAGCTTAGCGTGTGAGTTCGCGGCATGCTCGCGCACGGTGAGCGTGGTGTTGAGGAGCAGGGCGCCCTGTTGTGCCCAGGGGGTTAGGTCTCCCGTGGCGGGGATGGGGCAGCCCAGATCGGCGTTGAGTTCCTTATAGATGTTGCGCAGGCTCGGCGGCAGCTTGGCTTGCGTCGCGGGGACCGAGAACGACAGCCCCATGGCCTGGTTGGGTCCGTGATAAGGGTCTTGCCCCAAGATGACAACCTTGACCTGGTCGGCCGGCGTGTAGGCGAGGGCATTGAGGATGTCGTCTTGTGCCGGGTAGATAGTCTGCTCGGCACGCAAAAGGGCGATGCGCTCGAGCAGCTGGTTCGTCGTGTCACGTACCGGCTGCGGCGCATCGCCCAACCAAGTTGCTATGTTGCGGTCGCGAGTTACAGCGTCCATGGAACTCCTTTATGGCAGATGCTCTGTTGGCATCTATTGTAAAGGCGCACCGGTTACCTTTATGCCGCGGCTGCAGGGGGAGTGGGGTTTACGAGACGTGCTCGGGCGCTGCCGCCATATGAGCATGTCCATGTGCGCGAAGGCGCGGAAGCTCGACAGTTGCCACCATGACGCCGGTGAGGATGAGGGCGGCGCCAAAGAAGGCGATGGGGCTCAGGACCTCGCCGACCAGGAAGAACGAAAAGACGGCGGAGCAGACCGGCTCGAGCGAGAAGGCGAAGCCAGTGGTTTCGGCAGGTACATGGGGCTGCACGAGCGTCTGGGTGATAAAGCCGTAGGCAGAGCAGATGAGTGCGAGCGCAACGATAACGACGATCTCGCTCGGCGTGCTGGGAAGCGTGAAGCCGCCAAAGGTAAATGCGGCGATACCCGAGAACAAGCCGCCGAAGCCCAGCTGCCAAACGCCCAGAGCCAGCGGATCGACTTCTTCGACAAAGCGCTTGGCGATGATAATGTGGCCGGCATAGATAAAGGCCGAGAGCAGCATGATGATCGCGCCGGGATTCAGGCTGGTAAAGTCGGCGCCCGAGAGCAGCAACATGCCGCAGGTGACGATGGCGGTGCCGATGAGCACCTTGCGCTCGGGAGCGCGACGCAGCAGGGCCGCGTTGGCAAACGGCACGATTACGACCGTCAGGCTTTGCAAAAAGCCGGCGGTGGAGGCGGAGGTGAGGCTGGAGCCCAGGCACATGCAGGTGATCTCGGTTGCCATGATGGCGCCGATGATGGCGGCGCGGACCATCAGGTCACGGTTGATGCGCACCGCGTGCTTGTGGAAGAGCAGCAGGCAGGCCACAAAGGCGATGATGCAGCGCAGCGCGACGATGCTCGTGGCGTTCATGCTGTCCATGCCGATCTTCATGAGGGGGTACGAAAAGCCCCATGCGATGGGAACGGAAAATGAGAGCGCGATTGCTTTTTTGCGATCCATGGGACTCCTTTTGTTACAGAACGGTTTCGCAAAAAGGATTCTGCGCCCAGATGTGGATGTAGTAAAGCGAATGTATCTTCAGTATAATTAAGAAATACTAATGCTACTAGAAAAAGTGCTGGCAAAACGTTTTACGGCTACATCGATGTGGAGGCACGATGGCATCGCGGTATCAGATTGTTTGTATGGTGGTCGATCGCGGCAGCCTGAAGGGCGCGGCCGACGAGCTGGGCTATACGCAAAGCGCGGTGAGCCAGGCGGTCAAGGCGCTCGAACGCGAGCTGGGCACCACGATTATCGAGCGCGGCAAGCAGGGCGTCTCGCTTACACGCGACGGCAAGCAGTATCTGCCGTATCTGCGCCAGATCGTAACTGCCGAGGCCGAGCTCGAGGGCAAGCGCCAGGAGTTGCTGGGGCTTTCATCGACCGACATTCGCATTGCGACGTTTACCAATGTGAGCCGTACTGTGTTGCCGCGCGTGATCCGCGACTTTGGGGCCCTGCATCCGGGCGTACGCTTTACCCTCAAGCAGGGCGATTACACGCGCAACGCCCAGTGGGTGCACGATGGCGTGGTTGACTTTTGCTTTACGGCACGCGGATTTACCACGGGGCTCGAGAAGCGCGTGGTTTATCACGACGAGTTGGTGGCGCTGTTGCCGGCCGCCCATCCGCTGGCGGCAAAGGAAAAGGTGACACTCGCCGACCTGGCGTCCGAGCCGTTTGTACTGCTGGATGAGGGCGAACAGAGTCTGGTGCTCGATGCATTCGCAACGCACGGGCTGTCGCCGCACGTGACGAGTGAGGTCACCGACGACTACACCATTATGGCGATGGTGGAGGAGGGGTTAGGCGTGAGCATGCTCTACCGTCGTACCGTTGAGGGCATGCAGGCCGATATTCGCGTGCGTCCCATCGTGCACGCCCCCTCGCGCGACGTGGTGGCAGCCTGGCGCAGCTGGGACACCATGCCTATCGCCACGAGGCGCTTTATCGATTTTATGAGCTCGCATATCGTGAGCTAGTTGCCGATGCGCCACCTTGTTGGATGTGTCTAGCGCGTCCCGGTCTTGGCTTGCGTCAGACGGTAGGTGCGTGCCGGATGGCAGAGCAATACCGCCACGACCATAAAGAACGCCGTGGTGCCCAGGCTGATGGGGTAGACCATCATGATGTTTGCAAAGGTGCGGAAGTTCGGGAACACGCAGAACACCCAATAGAAGCGGATGCCGCAGACGCAGATCATGGTGATGAGGGCGGGCATGAGCGAGATGCCAAAGCCGCGCAGGTAACCGGACATGTTTTCGTAGAACATGCTAAAGGCGTACGCCGGGAAGATCGAACACACGCGTATATAGCCGATCGAGACGATGTTGGGATCGCTGTTGAACAGCGCCAGGATCTCGCGTCCCAGACCGACGATGATGACGATGGTGGTGAGCGCAACGATGCCGCCTTCGACCAGGCAGACCTTGAGCGTCTTGGTGCAGCGGTCGATCTGTCGCGCGCCGTGGTTTTGCCCCACAAAGGTGGTGCAGGCCTGGCTAAAGCTGTTGAGCAGGTTGTAGCACACATACTCTAGGCTCATGGCGGCGCTGGATGCCGCCATGACCTCGGTACCCAGGCTGTTGATGGCGGACTGGATGATGATGTTGGCGACGGCAAAGACGGCGCTTTGGATGCCGGCGGGCAGGCCGATCTTAACGATACGCTTGAGGGCGACGGGGTCTAAGCCTAAGTCGCGCGGGGTGACGCGGACGACGGAGTCGGTCTTGAGCAGGCGGACAAAGAGCGTGACGGCGCTGACGGTGTAGGCGATGGCAGTGGCGATGGCGACGCCCGCGACGCCCCAGTGGAGCACGGGGACAAAGATGAGGTCCAGGCCAATGTTGAGGACGGTGGACACGGCAAGCGCCTGCAGCGGCATACGGGTGATGCCGACGGAGCGGAAGATTGCGGCCTCAAAGTTGTAGAGCAAGATCGAGGGCATGCTGAGCAAAAAGACGCGCAGGTAAAGCGATGCAAGCGGCATAGTTTCGGCAGGAACATTGAGCGCTGTGAGCATGGGCTCGGCAAAGATCTCGCCCAGCGCGATGACGACAAAGCCCACGAGTGCCATAAGAATCGAGGTATGGACGGCGCGTTTGACCATGTTTTGATCGTTGCGGCCGATAGCGTTGGCAATGACCACGTTGGAGCCAAGCGACATGCCAATAAACAGGTTGAGCATAAGACTGGTAAGCGGAACATTGGAGCCGACCGCTGCCATGGCGAGGGTTCCCTGGTCGCCCGAGAAATTACCGATGATGACCGTGGCGATGAGGTTCGACAGCTGCTCCAAGATACTCGTGGCGGCCACGGGGAAGGCGAACAGGGGAATATTGCGCCACAGCGAGCCGGTGGTCATGTCAATGTGCCTAGATGCGGTATCAGCCATACGCTCTCAATCTCTAATATGCTTGCTCACGCTTATTTGCGCAGACGATGATACTCCTAATCGACTAGTCATTTAAGAACGTCCCCAATGACTAGGTGGGGAAGGCGTGCGACAATGGTGGGCGTCGTGTTGTTCGCGCTAAGGAGTTGCCATGTTGTTGTGTCCCGTTTGCCATGAACCGTTGGTGGACGACGAGCGCGGTGCCGCATGCGCGGGCGGACACCGATTTGACCGTGCGCGCGAGGGCTATCTATATCTGTTGCGGTCGTCTAAGAGCGGCGACGCTATGGGTGATCCCAAGTCGCAGGCGCGCAGCCGTCGTGACTTTTTAAACCGCGGTTACTATGCGCCGTTGCGCGATACGATGGTCGAATTGGTGCGCGAGCAGGTGTCTGGGCGCGCGGCATCTACCGGCACCTCCATGACCTTGCTCGATATTTGCTGTGGCGAGGGCTACTACACGAGCGCGATGGGCGCGGTGCCGGGCGTGGATGCTTACGGGTTTGATTTGGGCAAAGAGATGGTGCGCCTGGCCGCCAAGCGCGGCGATGCGACCTACTTCGTGGCCAACATGAAGGATATCCCCGTGGCCGATGGCGTCTTCGATATGGTGACTGAGCTCTTTGCCCCCTTTAACGAGCGCGAGTTTGCCCGCGTCCTGGCACCCGAGGGCTCGCTCTTTACCGTGGTGCCGGGTGCTCGGCATCTGTTTGGGCTCAAGGAGGTGCTCTACGACACGCCATATCTCAACGATGAGAAGCTGCCGCAGACAGCCGAGCTCGAGCTGGTGGGAACGCGGCGGGTGTCTGCGAACATTACGCTCCAGACCCAGGCCGACATCGAGGCGGTGTTCCAGATGACGCCGTACTACTACCGCACGCGCCCTGCCGACAAAGAGCGCCTGGCAAACCTGGACACCCTTCAGACCGATATCGACTTCATCATCGCCGAGTACCGCCACAGCTAACAACCTGCCAAATAGGGACAGGTTTATTTTGGCAGGTTTTATCTGGGCAAACGTAAAGGGCCGACCGCGGAGATGTGCGATCGGCCCTTTTTAGTTGCTTGGCTGCAGAGGCTATGAGAAGCGAGCGCTTACAGGCGGTCCTTGTTTTCGGCCTTGACGGCGTGCGCCTGCTGAACAAAGAACAGGTCGTACACCACGATGACAAAGGCGCCAAAGTTGATGGCGTCGCCGCCAAACGCGGGAAGCGTGAGCACCGCCTGGGCAAGCGTGGCGACTGCAGCAACGATACCGAGCTTAAACGCGCCGTCAACCTGCGAAGGCTTGTTGGCGCCCTTGATGCCCGCAACACCTGCGGCGAGATCGATGAGGCCCTTGGCGATAATCACGGCAGCGGCGAGCATGGCGTTCGATCCGTATGTGGACTCGAGCTTGCCGGTCGCGATACCGGCGATTCCAATGACGAGGCTGGCGATGCCCAGAACAAAATAAATCAGGGCAAGGATTTTGAGTGTCTTGCGAGTGAAGCTCATGGCTGGTCCTTTCGATACGAGTACGGCCGACCTGGCGTACCCCCTGTGCTGCACATATGGTGAAGCACATTGTAGTTCAACGCGGCGATGCATGCGCCTGAAAGCGTCTCTTGCCTGCACGGTTCAACCTTTCAAAAAGGAAAGCTGGACGTAAGTCAAATCGATGGCAGCGCATGCGCGGCGCTGCGATGATGAGGCCATGGTAAGAGCTGGACCGAAGGAGGAGCCATGATGTACGGAGTCAAGCAAGTGGATGAGCCGCGGTCGTTGGGAAGGCGCATGGGTGATTCTGTGATCGCTGCCGTGTGCACGGGATTGATGGCGGTGCTTTGCATTGGGATGCTGTGGACCATGTCGCATGTGGGACAATAACGGACGGTTGGGTGCCGACTGAGGTGGCGCTCACGTATTCGTTTTGCTTGCTAAGGAGTGTCCATGGGCGTCGTCGATCCCTTTTCTGTTGCTCGGGCCGCGGGGCTTGAGCTGACCGGGAAGTCCGAGGGCCTCACGCTCACCGACGGCACGATGGAGTTGCGAGCCGATTTTGCCCGCATGCTTCCACGGCTCAAGCAGGGCCGTCTGCAGCAAGAGCTGTTGGTAAAGGCTGCACGCGCAAAAGGCATCGAGCGACCATGGGCGATTGATGCCACGGCAGGCTTTGGCGAGGACTCGCTGCTGCTGGCTGCCGCGGGCTTTACCGTCGATCTGTATGAACAGGATTGCGTGATCGCGGCGCTTCTCAAGGATGCCTTGGATCGCGCGACAGATGATCCGGCGCTTGCGACAGCCGTGGCACGAATGCGCTTGCATGCCGGCGAGGACAGCATCGCCGGCCTTCGCCATGTAGCTGAGCTGATCGGGCAGGGCGAGCTCACCGCTCCTGACGTGGTATATCTGGACCCCATGTTTCCCGGGCGCACCAAGAGCGCGGCGGTGAAAAAGAAGTTCCAACTCTTGCATCATCTGGAACAGCCGTGTGCCGATGAGGAGACGCTGGTCGAAGCCGCGCTTGCGGTGCACCCGCGTAAGGTCGTTATCAAGCGGCCGGTGAAGGGGCCGCTGCTTGCCGGCGTTAAGCCGAGCTATCAGCTTGCGGGCAAGGCCGTTCGCTACGATGTTTTGGTGCCGCCGCGCCCGTAGCTTGCGTGCGATGGCCGGCGCTTCGCCAGCGCCGTGCCGATGCGGGGTCTATTTCCAGGGGTGCGACGTCAGATGCCATCCGCCGCAGTATTCGCATTTGTAGCAGGCCAAACCACGTCTCCCGCGGTTTTCGCAGTCGGCCATAACTGCCTCGGCTTCGGCGCGCGTATCGTAACGGTTTTTGCGTTCGCACGACTTGTAGCGCCAGGCTTCATCGCGCTCGGCGTCTAGTGCGTCGCGGCGCTCGTCTTCGCGCGCAAACAGATCGCTCATATCGCCGCCGGTGGCAGCGCCCAAAAACTCGCTCTTTGCCTTTGACCAGGCGGCTCGCTTTTTGCTCCCCATCTGCTTCGCGCCCCTCTTCAAACGCTGGTATCATTGCTCAATCAAAGTGATACCAATAAACGTGAGGTCGCCGCGTGATGATCAGAAAAACCCTCGATACCGACATTCCCGCCGTCATGGCTATCTATGACGCGGCCCGCGCTTTTATGCGCGCGCATGGCAACGCCACGCAGTGGCCCGAGGGCACGCCTTCGGCCGAGCAGCTCAAAAGCGATATCGCCGCGGGCGGTAGCTATGTGTGCGAGGAAGACGGACGCGTGGTGGCGACGTTTGCCTTTCTGCCGGGGCCGGACAGTTCCTACGATGTGATCGAGGACGGCCAGTGGCACAGCGACGCCCCGTACGCCGTGCTGCACCGCGTGGCATCCGACGGTACCACGCATGGCGTCGCGGCTGCGATGTTTGCCTTTGCCAAGGAACGCATCGACCATCTGCGTATCGACACACACCAAGACAACCTGCCTATGCAGGGCGCCATCGCCAAGGCCGGGTTTAAGCGCGCCGGTGTCGTATATGTGTCGGACGGCACGCCGCGTGTCGCGTTTGATTGGCTGCGCGAGGCGTAGGAGCCAAGGCACGTATCATCACCCAGCTCAAATAAAAAATGGCCCCGGGTGGGGCCATTTTTGGTAAAACGCGTCGTTGTGGGACTCGCATTGTTACCGCCTCAGATAAGACCGGGCGGGCAAAAGGGGAGGTGCCGGCTTTCGCAAGGCGCGAACCTACGAAAATCGCCGCGCGGCAACGCGGGGCGATGAGCTCGGTCGGGGGATAGGGCCCGCTTCGCCCGCCGGCCCGTAAATTGTATCATCCAGTGTGGAACGAGGATGCCCGTTGCCGCGTGCGATGGGCTTGCAATAAGAGGAGAGCCATGTCGAAGCAAGCGGTCGTTGGAATCTTGGCGCATGTCGATGCCGGCAAGACCACGTTGGCCGAGGCCATGTTGTTCAATGCGGGTCGCATTCGCAAGCGCGGCCGCGTGGACGATGGCGATTCGCACCTGGACACTAACGCGATCGAGCGCGAGCGCGGCATTACGATCTTCTCGTCGCAGGCCGTGCTCGACCACGGCGATGCCCACGTCATGCTCGTGGATGCACCCGGCCACGTCGATTTTTCTGCCGAGGCGGAGCGCACACTGCGTGCCCTGGACTACGCGATTTTGGTTGTGGGTGCCAACGATGGCGTGCAGGGGCACACCGAAACCCTGTGGCGCCTGCTTGCACGCTATGACATCCCGACGTTCATCTTCATCAACAAGATCGATTTGGAGAATCCCGGTCGCGATGTTTTGCTGGCACAGCTGGGGCAGCGTCTTTCCGAGGGCTGCCTGGATGCCAACGAGCTGCTGGCGGGCGGTGCCGCCTGGGAGGATGCTGCTGCATTGGACGAGGCGGCACTCGAGGAGTTTCTTGAGGCGGGCGGGCTTTCTGTTGCAACGCTGTCGCGCATGGTTGCCGAGCGCAAGCTCTTTCCCTGCTTTGCCGGCTCGGCGCTCAAGGACCAAGGCGTGGACGAGTTGCTGGATGGCATATGCGCGCTGATGCGTGAACAGGCGTGGCTCCCGGAGTTTGCCGCGCGCGTCTATCGTGTCAGCCGCGGGGATCGCGGCGAGCGTTTGGCTTGGGTTAAAGTGACCGGCGGCACGCTGCATGCCAAGCAGATGATTGACGGACGTTCCGGTGCCGAGGCATGGGAGCAGAAGGTCGATCAGGTCCGCATCTATAACGGCGAGAAGTATGAGCTTGCCCAAGAGGTTGCTGCTGGCGGCATCTGCGCCGTGACGGGTCTTGCGCACGTTCGCCCGGGGGACGCCTTGGGCGCGGAGCCCGCGGGCGATGCGCCCGTCATTGCGCCGGTCCTCACCTATACGGTGCTTCCGGGCGAACACGATGTCCACGCGGTGTTCAAAGCACTGACTGAGTTGGCGGACGAAGATCCCATGCTCGGCGTAAGCTGGAATACGCATCTTGAGCAGATTCATTTGCAGTTGATGGGCGCCGTGCAGCTCGAGGTCGTGCAGCGGGTGCTGGCCGATCGCTTTGGCCTTACGGTTGGATTTGAGCCCGGCGGCATTCTCTATAAGGAGACTATCTCGCAGCCGGTCGAGGGCGTGGGCCACTTTGAACCGCTGCGCCATTACGCCGAGGTGCATCTGCGTCTGGAGCCGTTGCCAGCAGGTTCGGGCGTGCAGTTTGGCACCGTGACCTCGACCGACGAGCTCGATCTTAACTGGCAGCGTCTGGCACTCACCAACGCCATGGAGCGCGATCACCTGGGCGTGCTGACCGGCTCGCCCATCACCGATGTGCGCATTACGCTCACGGGCGGCCGTGCGCATGCCAAACACACCGAGGGTGGCGATTTTCGCCAGGCCACGTACCGCGCGATTCGCCAGGGACTCATGCAGGCGCGTGAGGCCGGCGCGGCGGTGTTGTTGGAGCCGTGGTATCGCTTTGAGCTCGAGGTGCCAGGGGAGTGCGTGGGCCGGGCGTTGTCAGACGCCACGCGCATGGGTGCCGAGTACGAGCCGCCGACGATGGCGGGCGACCGGGCGAAGCTTGTGGGTCGCGTGCCGGCATCCGAGGTGCAGGATTACGCGCTGGAGGTGGCTGCCTACACGAGCGGTCGCGGTCATCTGTATCTGGAGTTCGCCGGTTATGCGGCTTGCCATGATGCCGAGCGCGTCATCGAGACGGCCGCCTACGAGCCCGAGGCCGATCTGCCCAACACGCCCGATTCGGTCTTTTGCTCTCACGGCGCCGGTTACACGGTCAAATGGTACGACGTACCCGCCGCGGCGCACGTAAAGATCGATCCCACCACCTTCCGCCCCTGGCGAGCAGCAGACGCCGAGTTTTTCGGCCATAGGTGATAGAAGGGCGGCCTCTTTGTCACCTGCTGTTGGTATAACTCGGTATAAGTTGGTATAACTATAGGCAGCGTTTGCCAATCCGAGGAGGCCGACATGAATCCAAATCCCTTTAAGCCAACGGCTGGCAAGCGCCCTCCGATACTCATTGGTCGCGAGTCGGTCATCGAAGATTTTGAGGAAGGACTCGACAACGGCGCCGGAGCGCCGGGCAGGCTCATGCTCATTACGGGAAACCGCGGCTGTGGCAAGACGGTTCTCCTGCGGGAGCTGCAACGTCTGGCCGGCGAGCGCGGATGGGCGGTTATCTCCGATTCTGCTTCGCTTGGCTTATGCGACCGATTGGCCGACGCGCTTCGCTCGAATAAACCCGTTGTGACGTCAATGGAGTTTGGGCCGTCGTTTGGCCGGATGTCGGTCGAGGCGGCGCGAGCAAAGGGCGAAACGTTGCGAGGGCTGGTCAACGAGCGCCTCATGAAGCTCGGTCCAGGCAAGGGCATACTGTTTGCGATTGACGAGGCACAGTCTGCGTCTATCGAGGAACTGGCGGCTCTTGCCGTTCTCTATCAGCAGGTGCTCGGAGATCAGGATGCCACGGGCTTGTCCGATAGCGACCAGCGCGGTCTTGCGCTGGTGTTCGCCGGCTTACCCAGTACGGTTGACGATCTGCTCGAAGAGCCGAGCGTGACGTTTTTGCGGCGTGCCCAGCAGCGTACGCTGGGGGCGATATCTTTGCCCAAGGTGCGCGATTCATATATCCAGACGGTTAAAGACGCTGGCCTTTGCGTTGACGCGGAGACGGCGGACCTTGCGGCACACAAGAGCATGGGGCATCCCTATATGGTTCAGCTGGTGGGCTATTACATGTGGCGCTCTGCTGTCCGGCGCAACTCGCAGGTCATTGAAAGGTGCGATGTCGAGGATGGCCATGCGGATGCCGTCTCCGAGTTCTACGAAGCGGTCGACGCGCCCCTGTATTACGGGCTGCGCAGCCCACAGCGCCTCTTTATCGAGGCCATGGCTGCTGACGAGGGTAAGCCGACGCGCATGGCGGATATCATTGAGCGTTGCGATCGCACCCAGAGCTGGGCGAGTAAATATCGTGCAAGCCTGATTCGCGAGCGCGTCATCGAGGCTGCCGGATACGGCCTTGTCCGGTTTACCGTGCCCATGCTGGGTGCGTACATTCGCGATCGCATTTTATGGCACGAGTGATGTGACAAAGGGACGGTCCCTTTGTCACATTTGATCAACAGGAAGGGGAGCGATGACGGTGTCGCTACAACCAAGTGCTATCGAGGTGCGTGGTGCGCGCGTCCATAACCTTAAGGACATCGATATCGATATTCCGCTGGGAAGGCTCGTGGGTATTGCCGGCGTGTCGGGGTCGGGCAAGAGCTCGCTGGCGCTGGGAGTTCTTTATGCCGAGGGCTCACGCCGTTACCTGGAGGCGCTCAGCACCTATACTCGACGTCGCCTGACGCAGGCCGAGCACGCCCAGGTGGACGAGGTATTGCACGTGCCGGCGGCACTCGCGTTGCATCAGCGCCCCAGCGTACCGGGCGTGCGTTCGACCTTTGGTACCATGACCGAGCTCAACAACAGCCTGCGCCTGCTCTTTAGCCGCTGCGCCCATCACGTGTGCCCGCATTGCGGGGCGCGTGTGGAGCCGAGCCTTAACGTAGCGGCGGGCCTGTCGCTCACGTGCCCCGCATGCGGCCGCGAGTTCTATGCGCCGGGTGCCGAGGACCTTGCCTTTAACAGTGGCGGCGCGTGTTCTACCTGCGGCGGCACCGGCGTCATGCGCGAGGTAGACGAGGCGAGCCTGGTGCCCGACGAGTCAAAGACCATCAACGAGGGCGCGGTGCTTCCCTGGGGCACGCTCATGTGGGACCTGATGAAGCAGGTGGCCGGCGAGATGGGCGTGCGTACCGACGTGCCGTTTAACCAGCTCACGCCTCAAGAGCGCGACATCGTGTTCCATGGCCCGGCAGTTAAGAAACACATTCTCTACGTTCCCAAAAACGGCGAGGGCGCCACGCCGCTCGATTTCACCTATTACAACGCCGTCTATACCGTCGAGAATGCGCTCGCCAAGGTTAAGGACGACAAGGGTCTCAAACGCGTTGCACGCTTTTTGCGCGAGGGGCCGTGCCGTGACTGCGGCGGCACCCGTCTCTCCGAGGCCGCACGCCAACCCCAGGTGCGCGGTATCAATCTGGCACAGGCGGCGGCCATGACATTGGGCGAGGCGATTGAGTGGGTGCGCGGGGTGCCCGCATCCTTGTCGGCCGAGATGCAGCCCATGGCGACGGATATCTGCGATTCGTTTTTGGGCGCGGCCCATCGCCTGGTCGACCTGGGTCTCGATTACCTTTCGCTCGATCGCGCCGGTGCCACACTCTCCACGGGCGAGCGTCAGCGCGTGCAGCTCGCCCGCGTGGTGCGCAACCGATCGACGGGCGTGCTTTATGTGCTGGACGAGCCCTCGATAGGCTTGCATCCTGCCAATGTCGACGGCTTGGTGGGCGTAATGCGCGATCTGGTGGATGACGGCAACACCGTGGTCGTTGTCGACCACGATACGCGCGTGCTGGCGGAAGCCGATTATCTGGTCGAGATGGGCCCCGTTGCCGGAGCAGGCGGCGGTCATGTGATCGCCGCCGGTACGGTGGGCGAGGTCGAACAATCGCAGGGTAGCCGCATCGCGCCGTTCTTGCGCTCGGACCCCAAGCGCTTGCGCCCGCAGGTGGCTGACGACGAAATGTTCGATCTGGGCCATATCCGCATGGCGACCGATGCCATCCATACCGTCAAACCGCTCGAAGTCGATATCCCGCGCGGCCGCCTTGTCGCGGTAACGGGTGTTTCAGGTTCGGGCAAGACGACATTGGTGCTCGAGACGCTCATCCCGGCGCTCAAGGCGCAAGCGGCTGGCGAGCGCCTGCCGAGGCACGTGCGTTGGGTCGATGCCGAGGGCATCGCGCGCGCCAACCTGATTGACGCCACGCCCATTGGCGCCAACGTGCGCTCGACGGTGGCGACCTATGCCGACATCCATGATGAGCTGCGCCGCGCCTTCGCCCGCACGCCCGAGGCCAAGGCGGCAGGGTATAAGGCGGGTGCCTTTAGCTACAACACCGGCGCCTTGCGCTGCCCCACATGCGATGGCACGGGCTCGATATCGCTTGACGTGCAGTTTTTGCCCGATGTCGAGATCGTCTGCCCTGCATGCCGTGGCTCGCGTTATGCAGACGCGGCTTCGCATATTCATCGCGAGGGCAAGGACGGCAGCCTGCTTACGTTGCCGCAACTTATGGATATGAGCGTGGATGAAGCCCTCGACGCGACCGTCGGACTCAAGAAGGTTCAGGTGCGTTTACAGACCTTGCACGACCTGGGCTTGGGTTATCTCACGCTTGGTGAGCCCACGCCGGCGCTTTCGGGCGGCGAGGCGCAGCGCCTTAAGCTTGCGAGCGAGATGGACCGTGTGCAGGACGATGCCGTATTCCTATTCGACGAGCCCACGATCGGACTGCATCCGCTCGATGTTCAGGTGTTGCTGAGTGTGTTTGACGGCCTTGTTGCCAAGGGCGCCACGGTTATCGTGATCGAGCACGACCTCGACCTTATCCGTAACGCCGATTACGTGATCGACATGGGCCCGGGCGGTGGCGACGCAGGCGGGCAAATCGTCTGCACCGGTACGCCGGGCGACATTACGGCCTGCTCCAAGAGCATTACCGGTCGCTACCTATAACCGAATGTGACAAGGGGACTGTCCCTTTGTCACATTGATGTCAAAACAATTGGCTCTGTTAGACCAAATTTGACACGATCGGCTGTTCGTCGAACCGGAAAA
>NZ_QRYG01000013.1:0-59834 GCF_003462845.1 Collinsella sp. AF15-51
GACAAGGACGGCAAGGTCTCCAAGAAGCAGCTCCTCGATGCCGACGGCAACCCTGTCACAGCCGAGACCGAGTTCATTCCCGAAACCGCTTTCGGTGATGTGGACGTTACCTTCACCTTCGACGCGTCTGACCTCAAGGCCAAGGACAAGGTGGTCGCTTTCGAGTCCCTGTCCCTGAACGGCAAGGAACTCGCGAGCCATGCCGATATCGAGGACAAGTCCCAGACCGTCACCATCACGAAGCCCACGCTTTCCACCACTGCCGTGGACGGCTTGGATGCGGACAAGAACCTTATCGGTGAGGGCGATGTTACTATCGTCGATACCGTGAAGTACAAGAACGTCACTCCCGGCAAGACCTACAAGGTTTCCGGCACCCTCTACGAGAAGGTCACCGACAAGGACGGCAAGGTCTCCAAGAAGCAGCTCCTCGATGCCGACGGCAACCCTGTCACAGCCGAGACCGAGTTCATTCCCGAAACCGCTTTCGGTGATGTGGACGTTACCTTCACCTTCGACGCGTCTGACCTCAAGGCCAAGGACAAGGTGGTCGCTTTCGAGTCCCTGTCCCTGAACGGCAAGGAACTCGCGAGCCATGCCGATATCGAGGACAAGTCCCAGACCGTTACCATCACGAAGCCCGAAGTCGGCACCACCGCCAAGGACGGTCTCGACGGCAATAAGACCGTCGTTTCCGATACCGAGGTTTCAGTGGTCGATACCGTGAAGTACAAGAACGTCACTCCCGGCAAGACCTACAAGGTTTCCGGCACCCTCTACGAGAAGGTCACCGACAAGGACGGCAAGGTCTCCAAGAAGCAGCTCCTCGATGCCGACGGCAACCCCGTCACCGCCGAGACCGAGTTCGTTCCCGAGGACACCTACGGCACCGTCGATGTAACCTTCACTTTCGATGGGTCGCTTCTGAAGGACAACACACCGGTGGTCGCTTTCGAGTCCCTGTCCTACAAGGACAAGGAGATTGCTTCCCATAGCGATATCGCGGATGAAGACCAGACGGTCACCATGCACACCTCCGAGATTGGTACCACAGCCACGGACAAGCTCGATGGTGACAAGACCGTCATCGCCGATGCCGAGTCCACCGTCACCGACAGGGTGGAGTACGACCATGTGCTCACCGGCAAGGCTTACACCATGGCCGGTATCCTGATGGATGCAAAGACCGGTCTTCCCGTACTGACCGGCGAAGGCGCGAAGAAGTATACCGAGGATGACCTCATCAAGTTCACCTCCGGCCTGATGAACGTGCTTGGCTTCCAGTCGAACACCTACTCCATCAAGGTTAAGGGCAAGGACTGGGGCAACGGTGCCGCCATCGTGAAGAACGCGGATGGTTCCTACACCTATGATGCTTCCGAGCGCACCGAGAACGAGGACGGCACTTGGACTGTCAAGACCGACACCCAGACTCTCACCGAGCAGGAAGATGGCACTTGGAAGCTCACCGGTCTGGAGGGTAGCGGCAGCGCCACCGCAGACGGCGGCACAAGCTACGTCCGTAATATCGAGGAGACCTACAAGGCCGATGAGGTCGAGGTCACTGATAACGGTATCGACTGGTCGAACGCAAAGAAGCTCCCGACCGCTTCCATTGACCTCGCCAAGGTCAAGGCATATGCCGAGGAGAACAAAGACCTCCTCTCCTGCCTTGTCTACAAGACGGCGGAGTTCACCCCTGAGAAGGAGTCCGGTTCCATCGACATGGATTACACCTTCAACTCCAACGACGTTATCGACCGCCTGTCCGGCGAGACCAAGAACCTCGTGGTCTTTGAGGTCATGTTCAAGGGCAGCATCGAGAACGCTTCCGATGAGACTCCCGTTTCCATCGTCGCGAGCGAATGCGATAAGGACAACGAGGGACAGACGGTAAAACTCGCCCCGAGTACCATCGGTACCACTGCGACTGACAAGTCCGACGGTGACCATGAACTGATGGCTGGCAAGGATGCCGTCATCACTGACGAGGTGAAGTACGAGGGTCTTATTCCCGGCAAGGAGTACACGCTCCATGCCACGCTCATGGATAAGAAGACCGGCGAACCTTTGAAGGTTGCCGACAAGGGCGTGACCGCCGAACTCAAGTTCACGCCGAACAGTGAGAGCGGCACGGTCTCCATCAACCTCGGCGAGTTCGATGCAACCTCCCTCGACGGTCATACACTGGTTGTCTTCGAGGAGCTGACCAAACAGAGCGATATCGACGGCAAGACCACGGACGTTACCGTGGCGGAGCATAAGGATATCAACGACGAGGGACAGTCCGTGACCGTCACCTCGACCCCGGCAGGCTCCACCTACGGAAAGACCGGCGTTGACATGACGAACATCGCCATCGCCATCGGCATCCTCCTGATTGCCGCAGGCTGCGCGACCGCTTACGGCATCAAGAGCCGCAAGACCACCAAGGGCGATGCGGACGAGAGCGCAGAGGATAACACCGAAGCCTAGTGCCCGTAACGCCTGAAACCGGCAGGGTGCCAGCTCTTCGGCACCCTGCCTTCCTTTTAATTTGAAAGGGGGATACACCCATGAAGGACGATAAAGAGAACGATATCGAGATGAACGACGGAGATTCCACCGAATCACCTGCGGATGGGAACAACATGCACGCGAACCCGGAAAGCGAGAAGAAGCCGCATAACCGGAAGGTCATTGCCGCCATCTGCGGCCTTGCTCTCGTCGCGCTCATCGGCGGCGGTGCCTACTACGGCATCAGCCACCAAACCGGCGCAGACTCCACGACCGAATCCGCACAGGCGAAGGATTCCAAGGAAAGCGGTTCCGATAGCAAGGAGCAGTCCCACACTCATGACTGGTCTATCACCTACAAGACCGTCCACCATGACGCTGTGACGCACACGGAGCACGTGGCACCCGTCTACCAGAACCTGACCACCTACCATACCGTTTGCAATGAGTGCAAGCAGGTCATCGACGGCAAGGCCGATGACCACATCAAGCAGACCGGTCACTCCGGCTACTCCACCAACGTCCCCATCACCGATGAGGTCATGGTGAGCGAGGGCTATGATAAACAGGTCACCGACACCCCGGCTTACGATGAGACGGTCATCGACAAGCTGGTCTGCACCACCTGCGGAGCGACGAAGGATGCCCCGCAGGCCACATCGGATGCCGCCAAGTAATTCAGATGGCCAGATTGGGAAATCATAACCGGAAATCCCGTGCGGCCTTTGCGGCAGCGGCGGTCTTCCTGACCGTCGCTGCCATCCTTTTCGGCGTGCTGCTTCATTTCTATCAGGACGCAAGTCCATCACCGTCACCAAACGGCACGCCGCAGGAAACCGCCACGGAAAGCGCAGGGGGTCGGGAATCCGAGTTCCCTACTGTTGATTGGGATTACTGGAAGAGCGTGAACGGGGATGTTATCGGATGGATAACCGTGCCGGGGACGGATATCAACCATCCCATCCTGCAAGCCCACTCATCTGACCCGGATTACTACCTGCATCACGATATCTACCGGAACTACAACCCCTTGGGTGCGCTCTATCTCGACGCAGAATGCGAGAAGGAGGGCTTTCAAAGTCCGAATGCCGTCATCCTCGGACACAGCCTGACCCTCGGGAACGCGGTCACCTGTTTCGGCAACGTCCAACGGTATAGCGATAAATCCTTCGCTTCTGAGCATCAGACGGTACTCATCCAAACCCCAAACACCAAGATGCGCTACACCGTGCGCTTCGCGAATATCGTGAAGGGATGGGAGCCGACCAAACGGACGGTCTTTGCCGGTGATTCGGATTTTCGGAACTGGTACGATTCTTCGCGAGAATCTGCCGCCATGGTACTCGATACCGATTCCGAACCGAATCAGGTCATCTCCCTCGTCTCCTGCTCCTATAACTTCTGGAAGCAGAATGAGCGGACGGTCGTGACCACCAGTATCGACCAAAAACAGGCGCAAACGGAAACTGTTTCGACCGAATCCCGTCAGACTGGCTCTGGTGCCGAATAAGGACAGGTTTCAATCTGTTCGCACTCACGCTACAAACCTACCGCCAAGACCCCGCAGATTCGATTCTGTGGGGTCGTTTTCTTAGAGCATGTCGGAAAAGCGGCAGCTATCGTATAATTTTAATGAGCTTTCCCGGAAAGGAGACCATGATGAAATCTAAGCAGAAGCAGACTCCTACGGAGATTATTGATAACCAGCGTCAGGCGGTCGTTGAGAAAATCATCGAGGACATGAAGCGCGACGGGCTTCGTTGGGCGGAACCGTACCTGCCCTCCCTAACACCGCACAACCCCGTCTCCGGCACCGTGTATCAGGGCGGAAACCGCGTGCATCTTGGCTTCATCGGGTTCATGCGCGGCTACACGGACAACCGGTGGGCTACCTTCAACCAGATAAAGGATGCCGGTTGGCATGTGAAAAAAGGTGCCAAGTCCGCGCTCATCGAGAAATGGAAGCAGTTCGCCTTCTACAAGGAAAACGAGGATACCGGCGAGAAGGAGCTTGCCGGACGCTACCCGAAGCTCGTGGGCTACTGGAACGTCTTCAATGCGGAGGATATCGAGGGCATCCCGCCGGAGAACGCTCCCGTCCATCTGAACGACCGAACGGCAACCATCGCACAGAACCTTGAGGAGTCTTCCAGATGCCCCGTCATCGAGAGCAGCGGCTACCTCGGAAGTGCCGCCTACTCTCCGGCTACCGACCGCATCCTCATCGCCCCGCGAGAGACCTTCCGCTCGGACGAAGCGTTCACCCGCGTCCTGCTGCATGAGATGACCCACTCCACTGGACACCCTTCCGCCCTCGCCCGTGAACTCGACACCCGCTTCGGAAGCCCTTCCTATGCTGAGGAAGAGCTGGTCGCGGAGCTTGGAAGCCTTTTCCTTTCCGCAGACCTCGGTATCCAGAGCACCGATTTGGAGGGCGAGTTCTACGAGAACCACGTCTCCTATCTGCAATCTTGGATGAACGCCTTGGAAAACGACCCATCCTACCTCTTCAAAGCCGCATCGAAGGCAGACCATGCAGACACCTTCATCATGGAGCGCTACGAGGAGGAGCTTGGAAAGAACATCGAGATTGACGCACCGGAACTGGAAGAGGAGGTATCGCTCGCCGGGGAGAGTCATGACATGGCAAGCACATCCGAACACCAGCCGGAAAGCGAGATGCCAGAAAATGTTCTCTCCACCGTTCTGTAACATGCGTTTGCCAAAAAGAACGTGTGTTCAATTCCTATATTGCCGTAACACCGGCATTATAGTATAATGGTAACATATGATAACAGCCATCTGGCAGAAAGGACGATAGGTATGGCAGAAATGGAAAAGAGACCTTGGCGCTTCACCATCGAGTTCGATGAGGAGAAGGCAAAAAGGAATGGCTACAGCGTAGATGACCTCTACGACTGCGTGGGAGAATACGCGGAGCAAATGGGCAACGTCCGCATCGGCCTTGGCACTTGGCAGGCAAAGAACCGCAAGGTGCAGTTCGGGGCGCAGTGCCCTGTTTGCGCGACTCTATCCAAACAGCCTTGGGTGATGCAGAACATTAAGTCATGGCGCACCTATGAGGATATGAATGAACCGGAGGGTGAAGACTACCTACAGGTAATCCGGGATATCAGTCCGGAACGTATTTACGACTAACCGCATTTACACTTAGGATTCCAAATGGAACTTGATAGGAAAGCATTTCACTTCGACCTAGACAACGAGTCTGTTGAACGATTCTATACTGGTAAAAAGAATCCATGGTCAGACATTCAAGACTTTCTGGAATCCCATTGCTTTGAAAAGCCACAATATTCTGGATATGAATCGGCTGAAAATATCGTCATGTCCTATCAACGTGCTTATGGCACCATAGATGAGATGATGAATGAGTTTCCTTGGTTCCAAAAATGCTTGAAAGCGGCCACCTTCACGGAAATCGGTGAAAGCTACGATGTGAAGGAGTTTCTTGAAAGCGGAATGCAGTTATCCCCTTCCTCTCGCCCCGACACCCGTAAGGAGCTTCACTTTGATTTGGGAACGGCTGCGCTCAGCGAAAATTACAGCTCCATTAGGCCGAACGCTTGGCGCGGCGCTTGGACGCTTATCCGAATCTTCATGGAACGCAACGGATTCATCCATACCCAGTATTCCGGATACGAGTCTCTAGCGATGATGCCGATTGACAAGGCGATGGCCGTCATGGAGAAATTGCAACAGCGATACCCTTGGTTCAAGGATTCCCTTCTCGCCGCGTCGCTCACCGAGGTCGGCGAGCGCCACGATGCTCTCTCCTATATCAAGGGTTCCAGTGGTATCATCGTTCCGGGGCCCACCCATTCGCTTGGGCTTGATGAGCCGGATTTCTTCGGTTCCGAAATCGGTGATATGAAGAGTGCGACCGCAGAACTATCGAAACGGAACGGGTCGGAACCACCGAAAAACTTGAATAAGATGCATTAGAAAAAGCCCCGGCCATTTTTGGTCGGGGCTTTCCTTGTCTGAAATAGACGATTGCTTTTCTCTTTCAAGTTACTTCGTCGCACCGCAGGAAGAGCACTTGTACCCGGTGGTCACGGTCTCGTCCCATGCCTTGCTCACTAGCACTTGCTCGTCCCATGCTGCTTCGTCGGTCACAGTTTCAGAATACCCTTGCTTTACAGTCACATAGATAGAGTGATAGCTTCCGCAATTACCACCATTCATAAGAGAGTTGTTAATATGTCCCCATGGGTCTGACGTAATATCCGCACCGCACTGGTTGCAGATATAGTGTTCCTCCGTTACCGGGTCATGCCATACCTGATGCGTCACCGCGTCATGGTGGACGGTCTTGTACTGAGCGTCGTGATGGACGGTCTTTGTCTGGGCTACCCAGTTGTGCTGATGCGCCGGGGCGTCATCCTTTTTCGATGAGCCGCCTGAATTGGTGTTCGAGCCGGAGTTGCTGCTGTTGCCGCCATTCGGCTTGCTATCGGATTTTCCCTCGTCTTTCTTGGAGGATGAATTGCTCTTATTTCCAGAATTATCGGAGCCGCCTGTGGCCTTTCCATCATCCTTCTTGCCGCCGGAGGTCTCCGGTGTCTTCGCATCGGACTTGTCCTCCTTGGCGGTCTCCTCGGCCTTCCCAGTCTCCTTCTCGACGGCATCGGTATCGGCGTTCGGGTTCTTCTTGATGTTGTCCTCGAACTTCTTCACGACTTCAGCGCCCTTGTCCCCGGTCAGGGTGGAATCGCCCTTCTTCACGGCTTCCGCAACGTCCTTGGCAATGGCGGTCAGGTCATCCTTCGTCACTTTGTCCGCATCCACCTTATCGAAAGTCACGCCTGTGGCAACTGTCTTGTCGGCTTTTCCGGCGGTAACCTTCTTCGATGGCACCTTATAGATGGAGCCGTCGGCGTTCACCGGTGAGATGAATGTGACGGTATAGGTACCGGACTCACCGACCTTCACGGTCACCTGCTTGTTCGCGGCGATAGCAGTGTAGAAGTCTACTTTCCCGTCCGCATCCTCGATATGGGCGATGACAGGCGTGGAAGTGTCCGCATCCCAGCCGTCGGCCTTCACCTCAAGGATGAGCGCCATGTCCTGCTCCTCATCGTCCTTTGACTGGGACACCGCAGGGACGTTCGCTTTGCCCGTCCAATCCGCATGTGTGATGGCATATCCGCCGCCGATGAGAAGCGCCGCACAGAGGATTCCTGCACCAGCCGCGCAGACCTGCTTACGGGAGAACTCGCGCCCGAAGAGCATGAGCGGCTTCTTAGCGTTCTCCTCCTCCGTTGAATCCACGACCTTCGGGATTTCGGCGGTCTTGTCCGCCGGGACACCCTCAGTCTCGATGTTGTTGTCGTTAAACATATTGCTGTCTTTCTTCATTTCTGTCAGTCCTTTCTGTCTTATAAGAAGATTTCCTGCTATCTATATTACCGGTAGTTCTCTACACCAGCATACCCCATAGGACATGCACGAGGATGATGAGAACGAGGATGACCGCCATCCACTTGCAGTAGTAGAACAGTCTGTCTGGAAGCGTCACCATCGAAAGCCGCTCAATGCGTCTCTTGGATTCCTCTACCATCGAGTCGATGACCTTTCTGCTCCTTGCAGTCACCTCTTCGACGTTCTTTATGGTCATCTCCCCAGCTTTCTGCTGGGCATTCGCAACTCCCATGAGCGCCATCTGATTCGCCTGATGCTGCGCGTCCGCCGCGCCGTTTCTCAGCTCCTCGACCTTTTCGAGCACATCCTTCATCTCCGAAACCATGCCGCGCATCTCCCTTGCGATGCGTTCGTTGCTCCGGCGCTGCTCGGTGATAAGGTCTTCCAGCTTCTTCACGGTTCCGATGAGGTCGGTCTCGTCGTTCTCGTCCTCAAGCCTTCGTCCGGCGTTTCTGGCATCCCTCGCTTCCTCGGAGAGCTTAAGCTGCTGGCCGATACCGGCCATATGCCCGTCCGGCTGCTCAAGTTCCCTCTTCACCTCGCTAAAATGCTTTGCCATGTAATCTTCGCTCCTTTCCATCCGTCAGCCCTCCAAACCCTTGCCCCTCTTCTCGCGCACGCGGATAGCGATGGGCGTGTCGAGCAGATAGGAGAGGTTGTGTACCGCATCCGCGACCGGCACGGCATCCGCCATGCTCCCGCACATGTGTATCGCCTTCCAACCCTTCTCGCCCTTCACCGTCACCTCGACAAGAAAACGTTCCTTTTCCATCTCTCTCCTCGACCTTGCCGGTCTTTTCTATCGGATAGGGACAGCCTATCGCATCAGGTGTCCCTTTGTCTGGACACCTCTAGGGTTCACGCAGGTTCACCCCGCAGTTCGGGCAAAACTTCGGGACATATTCGGAAAACTCCTCGAACAGCGGCTCTTCGCTCTCCTCAGAATCCGTCATATCCTCCTCGACGCGCCCAGCCCATCCGCAGTCGGAACACCAGATGCCGTCCACGGGATTTACATTTGCGGCTTTCGAGTGGGCGCTCCCTATGGTGATGAAAATCCTACTCATCGTTCTCAGCCCTCTCTCCATTGCTCTTCTCACGCACTTCGGCTTCCTTCCGCATCGCAGCAATTAGCTCCTCGGGTGTGATTCCGAGACCGTCCGCGATAGCGAAAAAGGACGCAAGGCTCGGCAGACGCGTCGGCTTTCCCCCGCTTCCGGCCATCCCGGCGAACCAAGCGGATTTGCTGATTCCGCTTTTCTTGATGGCGTTGTCGAGCGTCATCCCCTTCTCGTACACGATGCGGCGCACCGCAACCGCGAAACACCCGAGTTCCGGGAAACGCTCAACGGCTTTTTCCGCCTGTGGCTTACCCGCCATGGTATCTCCCTTCTTCCGTCTAGCTTGATTACTAGTAATATATCATACCACCAAACCAGATAAATCTTCAAGACGATACTCCA
This sequence comes from Collinsella sp. AF15-51, assembly GCF_003462845.1. Taxonomy (NCBI): domain Bacteria; kingdom Bacillati; phylum Actinomycetota; class Coriobacteriia; order Coriobacteriales; family Coriobacteriaceae; genus Collinsella; species Collinsella sp. AF15-51. The sequence continues at coordinate 9,405 of NZ_QRYG01000013.1, forward strand.
TATATCCCGCACAAATAAGACAACAAACCAGCTTGAAAGCAACCCAGCAATATAGTAGAATAGACTCACTATCCATATATGGATATAAGGAAGGATGTGACTCATCAATGGACGATAAGCGCTATACGCTGATGAACAAGAACCGACCGGTTCTCGATTTCCTTTACAACCTCGACACGCACCATGTCGTGAAGATACTAAAGCGGCGCGAGCTTGACTTCGCTCCTCCCGCGATTCTCGATATGAAAGGAAACCCGACAAGGGCTGCACTCGACGGCTGGTGGCTCAGGCGGGCAATTCCAGCGTCCCGTGCCCAGATACAGCGGCTCATTGCCGAGCTGCATGTCGATAGCACGCTCGCTCTGGCGGAAAAGAACTTCGGGCTTTCCCTCTCCGACCGCTACTGGATTAACGACCCGGAGAATCCGCAGAACTGGGATGATATCAACTTCTTCGACAACGACTTCACGGAAGACCTCGGGCTTCTGACTCTGGGGCAGGACTCTTCGAGTGACAATCCGAACCTCATGTCACCGAACTCCACGGTCGGCGGAGACCTGAACAAGAAGTGGACTATCTTAAACGGCGTGCGTATGCTCGTGAAGAGCGGAACTGGATTCGTGAACCAAGAGGTCTACAACGAGGTCATCGCCACGCATCTGCACAAGCGTCTTCTGGCGGACACGGATTATGTGCCTTATTCCCTGCATCAAGAAGGGAAGCGCATCTACTGCGCGTGTCCGAACATGCTCCATGAGGACGAGGAGTTCATTCCCGCTATAGATATTGTCCAAAACCATAAGAAGCCTGATTCGCTGGACGAAGCTCAATTCCTTACTTGTTGCTTTGAACGTCTGGGGTTTGAGAAAGCTGAGAGCTTTAGCTTTGTGATGAAAGTATTTGCTTGTGACCACATCCTTGGAAAACCGGGACGAGACTTACAAAGTTTCGGTGTCATTCGTAACGTTGAGTCGCTTGCGTACACCCGGTTTGCACCGATATTCGGCACCGGCAACAGCCTTTGGTGCAATGTTGAATCGCTAGACTTTCCACAAGTTGATAAACGCACAATAAACAGCTTTGATTTTCAACAAACTCTTCTGGTCGGTTACAAATGGTATGAACCTGACAAGCTCGACGGGTTCACGAATGAAGTGCGTTCGATTCTCTCGCACAACCCGAACATGCCGCCCGCCCGTATCGAAAGCATCATCAGGGGAATTGATTGTCGATGGCAACCCTGCCGATTCCGATGATTAAAAATCAGATGAACTACCATATTACAAAACTAGAAAGAAGGTCATACAATGAGAACTTATCAACACCCAATATGCCAAGACAACGCCATGGCGATTCGCGCCGAATATGATGAGGAAAAACGAGTCTTCGATTTGATGAAGAAGTTCCTCTATATCGTCGGGGCGATAACGGCGATAGTTGTTTTCCTTTTGCTTCTCGTTAATTCCCCTGCCCTGATAACTCAAACGGGCGCAATTGGAATCATTGCACTCGTTCCCGTTCTGCTGGCTGCAACAGCCTTTACCGGGTTTTACGTCGGCACGGTACCGGCTGGCTACATCGCTGCATGGCGTGCAATCAAGCGCTCAAAGCTGTTCGTGTGGGGCAACGCTCTCGGACTGCTCCTCATAGCGACGCTTCTTCTTTCCATCCCGGCTGCATTCGCGCCCATTGCCTTCCTTCTCCAGTGGTTGAAGGTGTCGAATCTCAAGCGTCAGCTTGACGCGAACTCATAGTGAGGTAAACTGAACGTGTTTTCTTCCTCCGCGGAGAAACTTTCTTGCTTTAGCCCGCTGCTCCCTGATGTGCGACATTAAGGGAACGGCGGGCGCTTTTATGCCGACTCCCGCAACCCGTATAGCGGCGCAGGCAAAACATCACGCCCGTGCCGCTTCTTCTTAACGCTCGCCGTTCTCCTTGTTCGGTTCCAGGCGTTCCTGCGCAGGTACCTGTTGCGCCCGCTGGGAACCGCCGCTCCCGGCGTTTCCGCCGTTCTTCTTCCCTTTCGGCATGACCGTCGAGGATACTTCCGCCCTGAGTTCGTCGGCTCCACGCCAGCAGGCGAGAATCAGACGCTTGACCTCCGAATCGTCCGCAATATCCGAATCGGGGCGCGGGAGTTTCAGCTTGGGGATATCCGCGATTTCCATGCCTTCCATACCGCGTATCTCCTTGCGGTACTTCCGGTAGACGCTTCGGATTTGCGCAAGGTACTTCTCCTTCGTTTCCGTTACCATCGCCTTTTGCTGCTCGATATCCCTCTTCTCCGCAACGGCTGCGCTTCCTTCCGCATGGATGGATTTCGCCACATTCGCCGTGAACGCAGCTTCCAACCCCTTCGTTCCGAGGTCTGCATCGAGCTTCGCCACGGAGAAGGCATAGCGGTTGCTGTCCGTGTCGGTAACGTACATGCGCCCCCTCTTGAACTCCGTGTCAACGCCCCATGATTCCAAAAGCTCGCGGTAATCATAGATGTTCTCCGCTTCCCCGGCGGCGATACGGCACAGCTCTCGCAAGTTCGTCTTATAGGAGTCGATGCCGCGTGCCGCAAGTTCCTTCTCGATACGGGACGGTTGCTTCTTATGGACGGAGGAATTGCGCTCGCCCTCCACGACCTGTTTCAACCCCCACTCGTGGTCGAGGTCGCGAATGCGGCTGGCGCGTTTCACCTTGGCGCTTTTCCCGCGCCCCTCATCGAGCCGCTTTCCCGTTGACAGGTCGGTGCGGTTGATGACGATATGGACGGCATAGCGATGGGTCTTGTCCGCCTTGCAGTATTCGTTGTGAAGCGCCATCACTATCTGCTGGTTCGGGTAATGCTTTCCCACGTACTCCTTGGCATACCTCATGCATTCTTCCGGTGAGAGCCACCCACCATTTAAATCGCACTCGTCGGGATTGAAGCCGAGAATCTGATGAAACAGAATCGTGTTCTTCGCTTCCTTAAGCTCCCCAGTCTTCTTGTCCCGGACTCTTCTTGCCGCTTTGTTGTGCCCGTAGGCTTCTCTGGTCATCCACATGTGATGCGCCCAGCGCTTCGGATTCGTGCAACCGTCCATGTTCAGACTGTCGCGTAGAATCACCTTTCGGTCATCGTTGATGTAACCACGCAGGTTCTTCATGTGCCCGGAACTCTGCACACCGGTCTGCTTGATGATGGTCATGGTCTACCTCTCTTTCATATATCATTTGGCATAAACTTAAAATCCGTTGTCATCGGAAAGGACTTGATATGAACTCAGCAATCGAATACGTGACCGTTCCCTTCATGGGATGTGACGTTCTTGCTGTTGCACTCGATGGAATCCCGGTCAAGAATCATCTCCCCGCCCCTCTTGCCGCTGCGCTGAAAACTGCGAACCAATGGCGCGACCTTGGCTTCTCCCCGAAACCCGGTGCAAAGAAATTCAATCTGCATCCGAACTGTATGGCGAAGCGAACGTACACATACTTTTACAAGGACGATGTAATGGATGACTGCGGGCACACACCGGATGAGTCCGGTTCGTATCTTCTGCATGAAGACCAGCTTATCGCCAACTTAGAAGAGTCCACCGGACATGGCGGTCTTCGCAGCTATGGTTACACGGCATTCTGATTACTCATGCCTTGGCGAAAGAGAGTTTTCGCTTGCGTCGTTCCTCTCTTTCGCCTTTTTCAGACTCTCGAACCGTTCTCACATCTCCAAACAGATAATAAGTCTGCTCATCTTTCCTTCTTTACTGTGATAGAAACGCTTCCCAAAACGGTGATTTCGTCCAGACGGATTTCAAGCGTTGCAGATACGTCTTCGCCCCGTCTTGCGTGAACTCGGCATCGGCCTCGTCCGAATGAAGATACCACCCGTTCGGAAACTCAACCCAAGATGCAACGGTCTCACCGAGTTCCATGCTCACGTATCTCGTGAGCGTTACGCTCCAACCGTCCTCCTCATAGTGAATCGTCTTTTCACTTCCGCAATCGTCCATCGCCATTGCTCCCACCGCTTTCATGAATCTATTTTCGCGGGCATTGCGCCCATGCCGGAAAGAATATCGCATTCCGACAGCTTCCGGTTTCCTGTGACCTCCGGCTCCGTTCCATGTTCGCGACGGTAACCGTTCGCGAAAAATCGGAATACCGCTTCCGTTGTTTTCACCGGAGCGTGCCTGACAAACGGGTTGTACTCATCATCGACGAAATAGAAGTTCCCATCCCTCTTCGCGATATGCGCCGGACGCTTGCAGACCGGGCACCGTGATTTCAGGTCGCGGTAATGGAGCCACGCCGAATCAGTCATCGGCATATTCCCAGTGGTAGCCACCGGCCATACCGGATGCAGCTGAACCGATACCGTTCGCCGATATCTTTGTTCTCTCCGCCGCGTCCTTTATGCTTTCATAAACAACGCCGGTTTCCGTGCAACGAACCTTTCTTCTACGTTTAGGCTTGAAGAACGAATCATCCGGCTTCGGCTCGTCACCGTAATAGAAATGAATGCCATGCACGGCACTTCCATGTTTCATCGCATGAAATACATTCGATTTGCTTATGCCGAGCATCCTTGAAGCGAGAGTTAAACTCTCAAAGCGTTCGCCCGTCTCAAGACAGATGACCGGGCGCGGTTTGTTGTTTTGCTTTTTCTTTCGATTCCTTATCTTTTGACGGCGTTCATCCGGCAGCATCTCACCAGCATAGTAATAGTAAAAACCTTTAATTGGCTTTCCTTCTCTTATCTGGTGAGATATGAAACCATTTGATAAACCGAGAGCGTTGGCTGCATCCTCCGCGCCATTGAACTGTTCTCCAGTCTCAATGCAAACAATCGTTTTTCTTTTTCTCATCCTGTTCGTCCCCTATCTCATGGAACCGTCTTTCTTGTCTTCATATTCCTCTCTTGTGATTTTTCCTTCCTTCAAAAGCTCCTTCCAAGACCACCAAGTGCAAACGCACGACTGGATTGTTTCGTCGGTAAACCGGATGCTTCCATCCGCGCATGGCTTAATGCTGAACGCTTCCTCTGAAAGGAAAAGTGCGTGCATGAGTTCGTCATAGTGCTCGATGCCGTAGGCGTCGAAACATGCTGGTGCCACATCGAGTGCTTTCGCTATCCGTTCGAGCGTATTCTGCTTCGGGCAACGCTCACCAAGTTCATAACTGCGTAACGCCGACTCGCTGATTCCGTCGATAGCATTCGCCAATTCTCGTTGCGTCATGTTCCGGCGCATCCGTATCTTTCGGATGCTCTTTCCCAAAAGCCGATTTTTACGATTGCATTCCGTCATTTTCGTACCCTCGCAAATCAGAGAATCAAAACCCGTTATCGCATTTCAAAGAGAATGAAAATGGCGTAACCGGATGTAGCGATTGCGACCAACGCAATGAGAGCTCGATAAAGGTAATCCCAGTTTCTTTCTCCAAACTTCCTTTTCCATTCTTTCGCTTCTGCTACGGATTTGCAGAATAGACTTACGCTAATAACAAGCGCTAATAATCCCGTCATGATGTTAAGCGAAAACATTGCGTGGTAAGTCATTCCCATATCTCCTGTCATTCGTTATCGAGGTTGTTAAAATCCTCGATTTGCAGATGGACATTGTTCCTGTCGGCTTCCCTTCGGAGCGCCGCGAGCGCTTCCATGATTTCAGAAAATGTCGAGACCTCTTTCTCCAAAACACGTTTCGCTTCATCCGGGTCGAACACTTTCACGCCGTAGGTGTTCAGGAACTTCATGAACTGGTTTAGGTTCGTTCCCTGCTTCGCGAGTTCGTGTGCCGCCTTTTTCAAAGGCTCGGTGTCGATGACCTTGATTGTCACGTCATCGGAATGGATAAGTAACGTGCGGGCATATTCGGAAACCGTCATTTCGTATTTTGCCGCTTTCCGTTTAAGGGTTTTCTTCTCGCGGTCGGTCATGCGTACCTCAACGCGTGCTTCCTTTTTCTGCATGTCGTTTTCGTCTCCTCTCGTTTTTCTAAAAACGGTTACTGAAAATGGTGCCGCCGCCATTTGCTAGTAACACGAAAACCGATAGTCGCTCTGCTGACTACTGGAACTCGGTAATCCTAAATTACCGTGTTTCAAAAAGCGCAAGCGTTCTCCCGTCAAGGCTCCGAAAGCCGCTCGGGAGCAAGATGGAAGGGTCGGAAAAATCCACAATAGTGGACTTTGTACGTACACTTCCCAAATCTTGCAACTCGAAGAGCGGCCTTGGCCGGTGAGCACTGATATTCTATCAGTGCGAGAGCAGAAAAGGCATGGGAAAGGGGGTGCCGCCGCACCCTTTCCCATGCCTTTTCTGCGGGGTTTCCGGCTCGCCCGGAAACCAAGAACCCGAGGTGTCGCCACCTCGGGTTCCCATCAACTGCGAAGACAAAATCAATTCCATCGAAGACCCGGCCTGAGCCTTCTGAACATTCTTGCGTAACAACCGCTACTTGGAAGCAATCGCCTTGGCAAGATATGCCGGACACCAAGCGTTATTTCCCATTATCTATTTTCCCTTTCTGCGATTTACTTTTCTTCCAGAGATTTCTCAGCCATGGGTAGATGGATTGCATGATGATAGCTTGGCATTTTCTCTCCTGCGCTTCCGAACAGAATCCTCCGTTGAACATGTCAAGCAAGAATAGGTAGTCGTTATAACCATCATATCCGTTGTACTTTGTCGGTCGAAACGCATCTTGCTCGTACAGGAAGTACAGGAGCTTGCGCGAGTAACTTCCGCTATGCAGATGGACGTAATCCTTTTTTCCGATTCTCGCCGCTTCCTCCATCAGTTTGATGGCTTGCTGCCAACCGGCAAGTTCCTCGTCCATATCGCTTTGCTCGAACTTCTTGATACAACTCGACCCAATCGGAGAGAGTGTTTCCCCGGTTTCCGTATTCGCTATCGTATAGACATAGCGAAGCCCCTCCTTTCCGCAAACGCATGTTGCAGAATGGGTTTCGTCAACCTCACATCCGACTATCTCCCACTCGCGTCTGGCACCTTCCCAATCATCTGCAACCGAAAGCCCTATCACGGTGCCGATTAAATTATCGGTATAGAGATTTCCCATGATGCGCATCCCATTTCTCTCATTGCTTCAATATGAAAACGGGCACCTCGATTAGTGCCCGTTTTCACTATCCACGATTTCGTTGAAAATCAATTTGCTAATTCGGATTGCAAGCCGCCGTTGCAATATCAAAGACCGTGAATGCCATGACCGTTATAGTATTCGTACATGTCATACTTGTCGTGAAGCCAGAAATGCCTGCCCGTCCTTTTGCTCGTTCCGACGTGTGCGGGTTCCCCGCAAATGGGGCAGATTCCCTTTAGGTCGCGCCAATGCGTCCAGCGCGGATACATCACAAAGCCTTTGACTTCTGTGCTGTCATTTTCCAACCGTTTTTTTCCAAAGCGGTCAGCTCTTCGCGCTGCCGGATACCAAGTCCACTAACACGTCGGCCTAATGGAATCTTGACCAACCTCCTGATGGCTTCCGCCTTGCTCGCACCAATGCCGGGAACGCATTTCAAAAGCGACACGACCTCTATACGTTTCGCGTCCTCCTCATTCAAGGCATCAGTAAATGCTAGTTCACCAGACTTCATACGTGCCTTGAGAACGGCACGGCGCTTTCGAGCCTTCATGGCAAGCTCCAATGCGTGCGCACGCTCCTTGTCGCTGAGATTCGGCAGATGGTTCTCTTTCTCGTTCATCGCTACTTCCTACTTCAACTCGTTATCCCAAACGTTATCGTCCGCCTGCGCCGCGTGTTTCCAACGGCCTGCATCCGCCCGACCGTTCCAATCGGCGATGAACTTCTCGATAGCAATGGCGCATCCGCTGTCAAGAGCTTCCGCCCACCTCTCGTTGTTCTCATCGCACCAATTCTGAAATACCGCAAACTCGGTGACATTGTTCTCGACGATGTGCCTTCGCATCCCCCGCATCTGCGCGATAAACCTCGCGGTGGCGGGAACCATGGTGATTAGGTTCATGTTCCAATCCCTTTTTCCGAAGTGAATCCATCTACCGGCTCCACTTCCTCTCTAATAAAAACGCCCGTCGATGTATTTCTCGATAACCGACGAAAGTCCGCTATCGAGTGCCTGAGACCAGCAGTCGTTGTTCTCATCGCACCAGTCCTGAAAATCGGTGAAGTCTGTGATGCCGTTCTCGCGTATGTGTTTCCGCATCGCACGCAGCATGTCGTGCTTCGATTTTTCCGATTCCGTTACCATCAAGCCCATCCCTTCATCACCATCCCCTTAACCAAGCTCCTCGGCAAGCAGTCGGACGATGAGCTTGGTCATGCTCTCCCCCGTCTCGACGCGGTGGAGCTGCGCTTGCTTGTGGAGCCAAGCCGGGATGAGGAGACTGATTTTCTTGAGTTCCACCTCGTCCGTCTCGTGCTTGCCGGAACCTTCCTTCTGGATATCCGCCATCTCGCGCTTGGACTTCTGCGCGCTCGCCATGAACGCGTTCGCTGTGGTCTTGTTAGCCATTGTTTTTCTCCTCTTCGTTCAGAACCGAATCTGCAAGCAGCTCAATCGGGGCGACCACATGGCTCTTCGGGTCGTACTCCGCCACGGACACACCGGCTGCTGCGGCACGTGAGAGGGCAACGGCGCGGGGAATCTTCGCGATGATTGGAACCTCCTCGCCCTCAAGGTACTCCACGAGCTGACGGTCGAGTGTGCCGTAGGCATAAAAGTTGTTGACGATGACATACGCTTTTGCGCCAGTGCCGGACTCACGTACGATATCGAGCGTTCTCAGCGTCGGCTCCATGTCGCGCGTGCTCGGAAGCATGGGTACGAGGATGAGATTCGCCGCGCGGCACCAATCGTTCACACCGCCCACGAGCACGCCCGCCGTATCGACAACCTGAAAATCGCACTCCTCCGCAAAATCCGGGTCATTGCAGACCTCATGGACGGAACCGCCCTGCGGGTCGGTAGTGACGAACGCCACGGTCTTGCCGCGACGCTCAAGCGCAAAGGAAAGCTCGTCCGCGATGGTGGTCTTGCCGACCCCGCCCTTCTGGTTGAGCATCAGAATCGTGTACATGTTAGAAGTCCTTTCTGTCCTGTTTGAAAAACGCTACTCACGGGAATCGGATGCGCGCACAAGCCCGTAACCGACGGTGACGGAAAGTGCCGAGCACACGGCGAATACCGCAGCAGCCACGTTTCCGAAAACGACCGAAACCGTAAGTGTGAGAAACACCCACCATCCGACGGTCACCGCGAATAGCAGGCCGAGGAAGAGCATGAAGGGGATTTCCCGCACTGAATCGCCACGAAGGTGCATTCTGTCCTCCCTAGAACGGAATATCCGCATCATACGTTTCCGGTTCCGTAGACTGCCCCTGGGCAGAAACCGTATCCTTCCCGGCACCCTTCGAGTCCGCAAACTCGATATCGGTCACGAGAACGGAAAGGGCATGGCGCTTCTCATCGTTCTTCATCCAAGAGTGGTAGCGGAGCCGTCCATCCACCGAAACCTTCTTTCCCTTGGTGAGATAGGGAGCAAGTGCTTCGGCTCGCGCACCGAACAGGGCGCAATCGACAAACACCGGCGCATCGACATATTCGCCGGTCTCGCTGTCCTTCTTCTTCTCGTTGATGGCGAGTCCGAAGGTGAGGACACTCGTGGCATCCCCCTTTTTGCGAAGCTCCGCATCGCGCGTGAGGTTGCCCATGATGGTCACTCGGTTGATAGCCATTGTCTTTCCAATCTCTCGATGGTGTTTGCGGAGGATTCTGGAATCCTCCTGCCGGGAAAACTTTCGTCCCTTGCTGTCTATAAATATAGCAGACCAGAATACCAGCAACCCAGAGAGCAAGATAACCACATAGATTGCACACACTTGCGCTGCAAAGATAAGGGCGTGTGAAAAGCAACTCTTCACACGCCTAAGCACGTATCTACTCTGCTACGAGCCATTGTTCGAGCCATCGCTGCACGGCAAGCGTCGCGAGCGCGTCGGCAAGCGACCCGTGCGCCCTGCCCGTCCACTCGTATCCGATGTGGTCGGCGGCATCCACCAGCTTGTAGCGCCTTCCCATGAACCACGTGAACTCTTTCATGGTGTCCGTGATGCGTGCGTCCTCCCTCGGGCGCACCCCGACGGCGGATAGGAACCCGAGGTCGAATCCGACGTTGTAGCCGATAACCTCATCTGCCCCTGCAAAGATTTCCCTCAGTCGCGGTATGGCTGTCTCGATAGTCGGCAGGTCTGCCACGTCCTCCGGGTAGATGCCGTTGACGGCGCTCGCGTGCGGCCATTCGGTCTTCACGGTCGGTCGGAACCTCTCATCCAACAGGACGGAGCCGTCCCTTCCGATGATGGAGATGGCCAGAATCTCATCCGGGTCGCTACCGTTCGGATGAAGACCGGTGGTCTCGGTGTCAAAGCAAATGCTGTTCATATCTATCACCTAATCCATGTAGCCGTAGACCGTCGTATAACGGTCTGCCTTGTGTTCCAGCCATGCCAGATACTCGTTCTTCGCAAGCTCGAACGCCCGCTCCTCGCGGCTTCCTTCCAGTGAGCTGAGATATGCGACGGTCGCATTCGGCTCATTGCCGTAACCATCATCAATCCTCCCGGACTCATCGCACGGGAGCCATTCATTCTCTTTGTACTCCACGCGACGCTCGACCTCTACAGTCCAGTAGATGACGGATGCCGGGGAGGAGGTTTAGGAAAAGGATGCTGCCAACAAAGAAGCGCTGTATGTCATGAATTGCAGGTTCTCGGGCGTGAACCCCGGCGCAATCTCGGTAAGGTTCGCCATCTGGTCGTTAAACATGTAATCGTTGGTGCCGAGCAGCAGGAACCGCTTGTCCGGGTTGTCCTGCACCATCTTTGCGATGATGACGAACTTTCCCGTTCCGGTCGGCTTGATGACGCAGGCACGGTCGCGCTCCCCAAGCATATCTAGGAGTGCGTCATATGCCTTCTGGTTATGCTCATACAGTTTAATCGTGGAACTCATCGTACATCCCTTCAACTCTTCTGACCGTTCTCGGTCTGCTCGCAATCCGCCGTGTCGTATCGCCAATCATCGACCGTGTACCGACGTTCGTGCATCGTCTCTACGGAAGATACCCTGACCGTGCCTTCCTCGCCCCGATGGCAGCGGACTTTCCTGACCGCGACCCCGAACCCACGGTTCTCGACAGATTTCCTATCCTCTGCCAAGCACGCTGCAAGCCCTGTGAGAAACCGCGCTTTTAGGCCGTCTCCGGTCTCAACAAAGTCAATGAGTGCATCGACCAGCCGCTCATAGCTCCTCGTCTCGACCTTTCCGGTGAATCCCCATTTACGGTGCGCCCCGTCGGTCAATGGCTTCATTTTGCCTGCCATGACCTCGTACCTATCCATTTCCACGCTCCCTACTTGCGTTGCATCGAAAAAGAGGGGCATCTCTTTCCCGATGCCCCTTCAACTCCTTAGCGAATGCCGTCCGGTGAATACGGTGACCAAGGCTGGCCGAGGAGAACCAGCCAGTCGCACTCCTCGCTCTCCCCCAGCCGGAACAGATAAACCGCATCCGAGACAATCTCCTGCCAGTATGCCGTAAGGTCACCGAACCTGCCGGTATACTTGCAGTGGGGAACAGTGCCGCCCCCGTCATAGACCATGACCATATCGTTTTTCTCGATTTTCATTTGCTCCGTCCTTTCTGCCTTGGGATGGTTCCGGTGCCGTCCCCCTTGCTGTTATCTGTAATTATAGCTATGCGGCATACCAGCACACTCCACAACGCGAGACTCCATGCATTCTCCATGGAACTCGGGTCATTAGGGGCGAGCAGCCCCTAATCTGAGGGAGCGCAAGCGACCGCGCCACGGAGAGCCCCCGCGAAACCGTAGGGTGCCAAGAAAAACCAACCTCCCGTCACGGAGCCACCGACCCTCCTTTCCCCGCCCTCTACCGAGCCGCTGCGGCGTGCCCCGCTTTGCCGCGCCTGCGGCCTATGGTTTCCCGAGAAGAAGGGGTTTTCAACATTTCGATGGGCGGAGGGTTCCTAGACCGACCCGGAGCCTGTCGGAATGTTGGAAACCCCGGCAGGTCAGCTCCCGTTTCCGCCAAGTAGAAGGCTTTTCCGCGCTTTCAATGGCCGGAGGGTTCCTAGCCCGACCCGCAGGCTGTTGGAAGGGTGGGAAAGCCGCCCCCGAGTCCCCGTTCCCGCAACGCCCCCGCGCCTTCACGCCGCCCGCAGGGCAGTTCCAAAAAAGCCAAAGAAAAAGGGCACCCTCCCGGATGCCCTAGCTCCTTTACCGACCGAACTCCTCCCGATAGCGGTTATGGTCTGCTAGTGCTTACCTCTTGTTGCGGTAGCGGCGCTTTTCCATCTGGTAGTCGTACTCCATACCCGCAAGGTAGACGCACCACACGCCGACCACCATGAAGAGCGTACCCATAACAAACTCGATTGTCGCCCAGACCGGCGCATCCACGCTCGCAAGCATGAGCGTGTACGCCATAATCCCGCAGCCGATAAGGATTGCACCATAGGTCTCAAGCTCCCTGACGTTCTTCATCTTGAAGTCCCTTCTGCCATGGGGCGGCTCGGTTGCCGTCCCCCTTGCTGTCTATAAATATAGCAGACCGGCATACCAGCAAGCAGGTGAACCGTACACTCCATACATCCTGCATATCCTGCACGAAAAAAGGGCACCCTCCCGGATGCCCGTCCTTTCCCTATCCGAGGTCGATATACCTGCCGACCGCATCGGTATACCCTCCATGCGCAATCCTCCGCCCGCTCGGGTTCTTCCTGACGAATCCCGCTTCCTTGCGGTCGAGATAATAGCGGTGGTTGCACACACGGCACCACCCGGCAAGCTCCCTTCCGCCGCGAACCAAGTTGAACGCTTCCGCTGGCAGCACACGCCCGCACCTAGGACAGCGCTTCTTTGTTGGCAGCATCCTTTTCCTAAACCTCCTCCCCGGCATCCGTCAGCTCATGGACAAGCCATTCCGCTCGAAGCGGTTTCTTCTCTTTTTTCCCGTCGTGCGCGACGTGCAGCCCGTACACGTCATACGACCACGCTCCGGCAATCCCGACAATCAACCAATCGCATCCGTCCCCTCCGTAAAGGGTCTCACCGAACATGACCGGCTTGCCGTCTGCGCAAAGCATCTGCCCCTTCGCCATTCGCTTCTCTCGCCTGCATTTGCGCTTGTAGGCAGCATCAAGGCGTTTGAATGCCCCTCTCTTCGAGTTCTCCATGCTCCTCTGATACTCCCCCTTGAGGTTCAGAAGCTCTTCCTCAAGATTTGCCGCTTCCGAAGCCGAATCGACCAGACGGTTCAACAGCGACAGCGCCCCGTCCCTCATCGCCCCGTCAAACACCTGCTCGACGGCATACCGCAGAAGCCGCACGTCCTTCTCCTCGATTTTCTCCTTGCCCATATTCATCCCTTCTCTAGCGCCGTCCGAACGGCTTCCCCATGTCATACCAGCTTCGTCCCTCGTAGCCGCGCCCGCACCCGTAATGACCGATGACCCTCCACCCGGAAAGGTCGAGGTCGTAGAGCCTTGTAAGCTCCTCTCCATAGGTTCGCTTCCCCTGCCGCACAAGCTCCTCGTCGCTTGCGTTTATGTACAGTTCCCCGTACCGCTCGAACACGTACTCGACCCGCTTGCCACTACCGATAACATCCCCTGCGCAGACCTGCCACGGGCGCAGGGGCTTACTCCCCGCGCCCATCCTCACGACTCCAAATAAATCTCGACCATGATGCAACGCTGCGTCTCGTCCTCGCAGGAAAGCCAAGACGGGTTCAGTGTGAAAGAACTCACGTCATCCTCCCCATGCTGCAAGACCAGCCCACGTTTGCCAAAGAAAGTCGCTCCCGTTATGAGTCCAAACTCCCATTCCTCTGGATAATGGACGCGAAAGCGGTAACAATCCCCTTTCAGGCTATCCATCAACTCCTTGACCTTCATTCCGCTCATCCCTCATCTTTCAGCTCGATACAGATGGTCGGCTCGACCTCCATGAGCGGGAAGATATAGCCGACCTCCCTTTCAAGGATTTGCGGGTGTTCGTCAGGGTAGAACTCCTCCGCATCGCCTAGATAGTGCTCAATCGTAGTACCCGTCGAATCATAGCTTCGAATCGCGATTTCACCCTGAATGCAAGTCTCCTCGAACAGCTCCCCGAGCGTCATGCTTCCTCCTCTAGCCGATTCCATGACCGAATATGCGGGCATCCGTGCAGGCATCCTCAAAAAGACCGTAATCGCCGTCAAACCCGAACCTATGACAATAGCGCTCGATGAGCCTTTCGTACCTATCGTAGTCCTCATCGGCATATGCCCGGTTCACTCGGTCGATTGCCCTGCGGCGCTCCTCCGTGTCTTTAGGCTGCATAGCGACTCCCCGCAAGCTCCACGCCGTAACGCGGTGCGATACGGTCGCAGACGGCATCGAGCGCATCCTCGTCCATCCGTGCCATCAGCTCTTCGCAAAAACCCTCCCAGCCAATCGCGTCCACGAGGACGTTGACCTTCTCCGTAACATCCAAAGTAGCCATCTTGAAGTCCCTTCTGCCTTTGGGAAGCTCTGCTTGCCGCCCCTCTTGCTGTCTACAAATATAGCAGACTGGCATACCAGCAAGCAGGAAAACACGATATGAGCGGGAAACTCCATACCTCCTGCATATTATGCATAGCAAAAAGGGCACCCTCCCGGATGCCCCGTGCTGCCGCCGTCTCAATCTTCCACGTAATCAATCAAGTCTTCCACGCCATCAATAGCAGTGGGTTTTTCCAATGTGCCCATCGAATAATCGTAACCGTAGTAATCGGCAACATCTAGGCACGCCTTGAGGACATGCTCGGCAAGATACAGCTCATCGCTTTCAATCTTTTCGATGGCGAAACGCTTCAAGTCATCGTAGGACGTGATATCGGCACCGTCATCCATGAGCGCAGGAACGATATCGTCCAGCGTTTCCCCGTTTGCAATCCGCCTGTCAAGCTCCGCACGCTTCATCCTAAACCCCTTCCTGCCATGGGCGGCTCCGGTGCCGTCCCTCTTGCTGTCTACAAATATAGCAGGCTGGCATACCAGCAAGCAGGAAAACACGATATGAGCGGGAAACTCCATACATCCTGCATATTATGCATAGCAAAAAGGGCACCCTCCCGGATGCCCTGAATGTCCATGGCTAACGCCCCACCCTCCAAATCTTTTCCTCGCCCGTGAACGTATCTGTGATTACGCATCTGCCGCCCGCCGCATACTTGACACCATTCGGCAGCGCTTCCGCCGCCCTGCGGCACCTCGTCCAAAAACTCAGGTACCCGTTTCCGCTGAACCCAACGGCAATCTCATCGTCGAACTCGTCCATCGCATCTTCCGCCGGTTCCGATTCCAGATAGAGTACCACGCCGTTTTCGTTCTCTCGCGTGTAGTGGTATCTCGCCATATTCATGATTCCTTTCCGTCTACTCGGCAAGCCCGGTAACTTGCCTACCCGATAACCAGTATTATAGCATACCAGCACACACCACAATGCGAGACTCCATGCATTCTCCATGGAACTCGGGTCATTAGGGGCGAGCAGCCCCTAATCTGAGGGAGCGCAAGCGACCGCGCCACGGAGAGCCCCCGCGAAACCGTAGGGTGCCAAGAAAAACCAACCTCCCGTCACGGAGCCACCGACCCTCCTTTCCCCGCCCTCTACCGAGCCGCTGCGGCGTGCCCCGCTTTGCCGCGCCTGCGGCCTATGGTTTCCCGAGAAGAAGGGGTTTTCAACATTCCGATGGGCGGAGGGTTCCTAGACTGACCCGGAGCCTGTCGGAATGTTGGAAACCCCGGCAGGTCTGTCCCCCGTTTCCGCCAAGTAGAAGTCTTTTCCGCGCTTTCAATGGCCGGAGGGTTCCTAGCCCGACCCGCAGGCTGTTGGAAGGGTGGGAAAGCCGCCCCCGAGTCCCCGTTCCCGCAACGCCCCCGCGCCTTCACGCCGCCCGCAGGGCGGCTCCCAAAAAGCCAAAGAAAAAGGGCACCCTCCCGGATGCCCTTCACTCGACTTAGCAATGCCCGCAATATCCGTCAGCCCATGCCAGACATTCAGCGGCTCCGCCCTCAAACACGAGATTCCCGTTCTCATCTCCTTCGTAGACCTTGATGTTGATTCTGCTCAGATACTCTTCTGCGCCGATGCTGACCTTGCCGCCGAAGTTATCGTAAGCGCCCGTGACAACATAGGTGTAGCTCGCAGAGGGCACATTGTCCTCCCCGATGAACTCGATATCGGCATCCGCCATGCACATCGCCTTGAGGAAATGCTGGCACCAGTTTCGGTTATTGAGAATGTCCCTCTCCACGCTCGCTCCCGAAAAGTCGATATGTTGTTCAGGCTTGGTTCGCGATGCCACAACGAGCGAGTTGGCGATATCAATGGCATGGCAGCTGGGATAACCGTCCCAGTGGCGATAGAACGTGGCGATGGTCTCCTCTTCCATCTGATTGCTCTCCCAGTTGAGGACGAGGTTCTTGAGGATGGTGACGGACGGTGTGCTCATGGGTTTTCCTTCCTGCCATGGGGCAGCTCGGTTGCCGTCCCCTTTGCTGACTATAAATATAGCAGAACGGCATACCAGCAAACAGGCGAACCGTACACTCCTTATATCCTGCATATAAAAGCATGAATGAACTCGCCGATGGCGTGCCTAAACCTTATACTCGCAACTGCCGTATTCCAGACGGAATACATCATCCATGATGCCATCCTCGCTGTCGGGCACAAGCCTGACGAGACGGATGGTCTCATCCTCAGCATCGGAGCACAGGTCGATGATGAAACCGTCAAATCCCTCCCGCTCGCATCTTGAGACCATCCAACTTTCCTTGCAGTACGCTTCTGCAACGGCAAAGGCATCAAGCGCAGCTTCTCGACGCTTTATCTTCGCTTTGAAGCTCTCCTCCACCCCGTCACCGCCACTGCAACGACTGATGGAAAGCGTGTATCCGTCCATGTCTGTTCCTTCCCTTCACGAACCGCTGCCTGTAACCCTTATGCAGCCTGAGACGGTCGGCGAGCAGGGCTTCCCTTTTTTCGACGGGATTGTCTTTCACATTGTCAGGCATATTTTCCACCCTCTGCTCCCTTCTGGCTAACTAACAATAAATATAGCAGACCATCAAACCACAAACACGGCAAGCCATAAAACCATCATAACAATGCAGAGAAAAAAGGGGCACCCGCGCAGGATGCCCCTTCTCATCTCACACGAACGGATTGGCGCAGCTGGAAGAATGCCGGACGCTGATTGAGGAAGTCCTTCAATATCTTGCCACCTCTATCTGGCACCGAGTAGCGCGATGGAGCCTACGCAGCCAACAAGTGCGATAAGGGTGCCTAGAACGCAGGCCGTCGCAAATCCGAGTGCCGCCATCTTCGTTCCCTCCGGTCGGTACGGCGCGTTGATGTTCATCAGGGATGCGGCGAGAATCCCAACGATGCCGCCGAGGAAGCCGAGGAAGAAGAAGCCTGCCTTCTGCCCGCTTGTAAGCGCACGTTCCATCGTCATCAGCATCTGGTCTTTCCCCGTATCCTTGGAATACATCTGCCCAATTCCTTCCTTTTTCTTCGCAAAACCGGGGCACGGTGCCTTCACCCCTGTTCCGGCACCGCGCCCTGCCGGAATCTTACCATCCTCCGCGCGTTATGGCACAATCTGTTCAGGGATGCCGTCAAGTAGGAAGGAAGAACCATGGCTACCATTCAAGATTTCGAGGAGCGTATCGAGAAACAGAAGGCGGAACTCGCCAAACTCGAAGCGAAGAAAAAGGAACTTGAAAAGAAGATTCGCGAGCGGAACCGGAAGTGGCGCTCTCTGGTCACCCATTCCGCTGGTGAAAGTGTGCTCTCCGCCGTCGGTTGCGCTTGGCAGGAACTCGACCTCGACGCACTCGACCGATTCCTTGCGAGCCATGCAGACGAGGTGAGCGACATGCTCACCGCCCGTGGAAGCACCCCGGAGAATGCCAAGGCGCGTCTCGATGCACGCAAAAAGAAAACGGCTAAGACGGAGCCTGTCGCTGATGGTGGGTTGCAGGCAGCGGAACCGGATAGCGAAAACTCCGACTGGTAACAGAAAAGGGAGCCGTGTGACCGAAATCACAGGCTCCCTTTTCTCCTGCCCGCACTCCGAGATAAAAGCAACAGGCAGAAAGGACTTTCGCTACTGTAGCACAGCGCACCGTCGCACGGGACGCGAATCTGGCAGAACCATCTGAAAACGCGTGTCTAATTGTGAAAGAAGCATGAAATCTGGCTGGAAAAGTCCACAAAACAGGACAGATATAGTAAAACATAATCACAGATTGCAAGCAGAAAGGAGCACCATGGATTTCAGCAGCTACTACTACTACATCCCCTTGAACTTCTACGAGACACCTGAGATGACGCTCATCGACCATGAGCCGAATGGGGATTCCGCAACCGTACTCGTCCTCGCCCTGGCTAAAATTCACACGCGGACGGTCACGAAAAATGATGACGGCACGTTCACCATCGTGACCGATGACGGCACGTTCACGGATACCGAAGTCATGGATATGCTCTCCTCCTTCGGCTACCGGGCGAATCACGCCAAGTACACTCATGCCCTCGCGGTTGTCGCGAGGTTCCCACCCTTCGACCATCTCGCCTACTCCGAAGCCGAACGCGATAAGAAGACCCCGGAGGTGTACCGATGAAGCTCCGAGGAGCGTGGCGCAGGGACTACAGCGAGTTCTTCGACACGCAGGAAGCCCTACTCATCGACGCGATGGACAATGCGGACTCCATCTACACCGTCTTCGCCCGTCTACAATCGCTTGCGGTGAAATGCGGCTGCGCCGGGAAGCTCCTTCTCCACAAAAGCGTTCCCTACACCGACGAGATGCTTGCTGCGGTCACTAAGAAGACCGTTCCCGCCTTTCGGCAATGCGTGCAGCCGCTCGTGCAGCTCGGCCTTGTCATCTGCGAGGATGGCATCTACGCCATCGCGGACTGGGAGTTCAACCAGAACGCCCCGGCAATCGACGCGATGCGCGAGGGAAACCGGAGCCGCAAAGCCAAGGAGCGTGCAAGAAAGAGCGGTGGGAAGTCAGCTTCCGAGAAGAAGCGTGAGAAACTTGTCGCTTTCCTTACCGCCCACCCAAGCGCCACGAAAACCGAGATGAGCAAGGCCACCGGTCTTAGCCGTGTGACTATCAACAAATACCTTTCAGAACTCCCAGCCATGCTTCCCGCTCCTGCCATCCCGGAAGAAAGCGGTGTACAGAAGGCGGAAGGCAGTGTACAGAATGTACAAAGTGTACAGAATGTACAAATGTACACTGTACAAAATGGTGTACAAATGGACGTACAGCTGTACACGGAAATGTACAACAATCTGTACACGCCACATACCAATGAAACCGCAGGTAGCACGGCTGAACAAGCCGAAAATGGCAATGTACAAAATCTGTCACGCCCTAAGAATATAGATGATAGATATAAGAATACATCTACATCTACATCTACAGCTATAGCTGATGGGGAGGGAGCAACAGATTCTGGAATCCCGACAAGGGAGGAAGTACGCTCGCACTTCGCAAAGATGGGATTCGCAGTTGACCCCGACCGTTTCTTCGACGTGAACGAGGGGCGCGGCTGGCGCACGAACTCCGGCAAGCCCGTCGATGACTGGAAGAAGCTCGCCGCAGTCTGGGACAGGAACGAGCACCCGAAAACCGTTACCCCTCCCGCACGCACGGAACCGAAGGCCGATGCGGTCGTGAAAATCCCCTCCGTCGAGGAGGTTATGGCGAAATGGGGTTGTGACCGGGAGACGGCTCAGGGATATATCGACGAGAATATGTACTAGAAATGCCCCTGAGAATGTCTGAGAGCCTGCCTATGACACGTTAAATGTCATGTGGCAGTAACCGACCGAACAAGACTACAAAGTCCCGTAGACAGGCTCTCAGACAGGGTGACGCAGAAAGGACGAGGTAAATGAACGAGAACGGAACGAAAACCAAGGAGCAGGACGGACGAAAGCCGGTTGAGGACTATCGCGACGCAGACGGCATCCTCATATGCGGGAAATGCGGGGAGCCACGCGAGCGGATGTTCCCGGCGGGCGGAATCTTCAAGGAGCCGCACCTTGTCCCGACCATGTGCCGCTGCCAGAGGGAGGAAGCGGATAGGCAGCGCGAGGAAGCCGAGCGGGCGGAGAAAAGGCGCAGGACGGAACGGCTAAGGAAGCAGTGCTTCCCCTCATCCGGCAGGTACGCCTTCTGCACCTTCGATGCCGATGACGGCAGGAACGCGGCTCAGAGCACCGTCTGCAAGGCGTTTGCCGCGACCTTCGACCCGAAAGACCCGGAGGGGCTTGTCCTGTACGGGAAGCGCGGCACGGGCAAGAGCTTCCATGCGTCCTGCATCGCGAACGCCGTCATCGAGCGCGGGTTCTCCTGTCTCGTGACCGATATCAAGCAGGTCGTGAACCTGATGGAATCCTCCTTCGAGAAGCGTTCCGGGAACCTTGAGAGAATCCTCGCCCCAGACCTCCTCATCCTTGAAGACCTCGGTGCCCAGCGCTCCACCGAGTACGTCATGGAGCACGTCTACGACGTTATCGACGGGCGCTACAAGGCGGGGAAACCGATGGTGATAACGACGAACTTCGACTTTCGCGAGAGAATCCTGAACGCCACGGCAGATGACCCGTGGGGACGTGTCTTCGACCGCATTGTTGAGGTCGGGTTCCCGGTGAAGTACGACGGCAATTCGCGCCGTCGGGAAATCGGAATGAAGAACCGCAAAGATTTCAAGCGGAAGTTGGGAATCGAGGGGATAGAATCGTAGCGGAGCGGTTTTTAAGCATCAGCCGCTTCTTCCTGATTCTGGTGCCGATTTCCTTCCCGGCACCGTCCCCGCGCCCCGTAGCGTATCGACGCTGCGGGGCTTTCTTTTTCCTCTTGGCAGGAAAGGGCACGGAAATCGTGCCTATACCGAAAGGAGGAAAAAAAGATGACGAAAGAGAAAACGAACCGTAACGAAGTGGTCGGCATGTTCCTGACCTATTGCCGGAAGACCCTCGTGAACGCGCGGACGGATGTTTTAAGGGAGCGCAAAAGGAGACGCAACCGCGAGGTGCTGTTCTGCGACCTCAGAAGGAGTGAACTTGAAAGCCTTGCGGACTGGCAGGACGTGCCGGAGCGGGAAACCGTATTCGATGCCGCCGGAAAGCCTATCGGCGTGACGGATAAAGACCTCGCGGATGCGCTGGAAAAACTCTGCCCAGAGGAGCAGGCAATAATCCTGCTCTCCTATTTTGCCGGATGGTCGGATAGGCGTATCGGTGAGGACATGGGGTTCCCGCGCTCCACGGTACAGAACCGTCGCGCCCGTGCGCTCGCCCGTCTTGCGGACATTCTGACGGAAGGGGGTGACCCGCATGGCAAAGGGAAAGATTGACTACGATACCGTCGTTGCCGCAACAGGCGGAGATGCCCTTGCTGCCGGGGCGGTGCTCGATTACTTCAACGACTTCATGGACGGACTCTGCACCGGGTTCTACACCGACGCGGATGGCTTCTGGGATTACGGCATCGACCTCTCGATGAAATCGTTTATGCAGGCGAAGCTCTTGCGTGCGATGTTGAGGTTTCAGCCGTAAAAGACGCTACTTGTAACAAGCAAAACCAGAAATAGGGAAAACCAGCATACCAGAAAACTACTTGACCAGCCATGGTATAATAAAAATGTCAAGCGGTTGTCTGGTGCCCTTTTCCCGGAAAGGAAAATTATGGCATCGGGACTCAATCGAACCGAAGAGAAGAAAACCTATACGGTAGGCGAAATCGCCGAAATGCTGGGCATCAGCGACAAGGTGGCCTATACACTCGTGAAGAGCGGGCAGTTCAAGTACGTCCGCGTCGGCAGAGCCATTCGGGTATCCAAAAGCTCCTTCGACAGTTGGTTGGAACCAAATTA
The DNA here is from genome assembly GCF_003462845.1 of Collinsella sp. AF15-51. NCBI lineage: Bacteria > Bacillati > Actinomycetota > Coriobacteriia > Coriobacteriales > Coriobacteriaceae > Collinsella > Collinsella sp. AF15-51. Next base: position 31,396 of record NZ_QRYG01000013.1, read on the forward strand.
ACCGACAAGGAGAAGATTCGATATGGCAGCAATCAAGCAGAGAAAAACAAAATATTCCGTTATCTACTGGTATGTAAATGAACAGGGAGAGCGGAAACAAAAATGGGACACTGTGGATACAGTTAGCGAAGCAAAGAGCCGCAAGGTCTTTGTAGAGTTCTATCAGGAGAGATACGGGCAGGTCATCGTTCCTAACGAGGAGACGTATTTCCAAAGAGTAGCTGATGAAAAGGCAAAAACGGGGAAAGAAGACGGAACTGATGAGCACGATAGCGGCTCGGAGCCGATTCGCAGAAGACCACCGACCCCGAAAAGCGCGGTAACGCCGCAAAAGGACGATATCACTTTCAGCGAGTTCCTAAAGCACTATGTGAAAGTGTACGGAACGTCGAAATGGTCTATGAGCACATACAGCGGAAAAACCGGACTGATAAGGAACTACATTGACCCATATATCGGGGATAAGAAGCTGTCTGAAATCACCACGGAGTGCCTTTCAGAGTATTACAACGACCTGCTCTCCGTCGAGCGCGTTCCACCGGCCAACCGAAAGAAGACTGGCGAATGTGTCGCACCTTCCGGCGTGAAGAAGATTCATGACGTTATCCGCTCTGCGCTTAATCAGGCAATGAAGTGGAACTATCTCGACCCGATGATGCAGAATCCGGCAAAACTTGCCACCCTGCCGACGATGAAGAAAACGAAGCGAAAGGTGTGGAGTGTGAGCACGTTTCGCGAAGCACTTCCAAGAGTCGAGGACGATATTCTGGCTCTTGCCATGAACCTCGCTTTTTCCTGTTCGCTCAGGGTGGGGGAGATAACCGGTCTCACATGGGACTGTATTTTCATAGACGAGGAATCTATTGAAAACGGCAACGCTCGCATCATTGTCAACAAGGAGGTTGCTCGTGTTTCCATTGAAGCCTTGCAGAGACTCAACGAGCGGGACGTGCTCGTCACGTTTCCCGCTCAGAAACCACACTGCACCACTAGGCTCGTACTCAAGACCCCGAAAACCGAAACCAGCACCCGTGTGGTATGGCTTCCGAAAACCGTGGCGCACATGCTCGTGGAGCATAGGAAAAATCAGGAGGAACTAAAGGAGTTCCTTGGAGCGGATTACCATGACTACAATCTTGTGGTTGCCCTTGAAAACGGAAATCCGGTGGAGAGCCGCATCATCCGAAAGCGCCTGCAAGTCTTTTGTGACACGACAGGATACGAACGTGTGGACTTCCATTCGCTCCGCCATCTCTCCACGAAGTACAAACTCAAACTGACACAGGGCGATATTAAGTCCGTCCAAGGAGATACCGGCCATGCCGAAGCCCAGATGGTGACAGACGTTTACTCGGAAATTGAAGACGAGAACCGGCGTGAGAACGCGGCTCGCATGGAAGCCGACTTCTACAGCCCTACCGCCAAAAATGGGAAATCATCAGCAACAGAGGATATCGGCGAAGCTCTGGCGGCTATACTCAAGAACCTGTCACCTGAGCAACTTGCGGCTCTTGTCTCCGCTGCCCGTTAGCAGTGGTTGTTAGCAAGCTGTTAGCAAATCGTCCCAAATGTCGCGCCCGACGCACGGGTAGATATTTTTTGTTAGCAAACAATAGAAACGGAAAAACAGAAAGACGGCTATACCGAAAACTGGAATACCAGCCGAAAACGGTGCAGCCGTCCGAAAAGGAAAAATGCCGGAAACCCTTGAAAAATCAGGCTTCCGGCGATTTTTACCGCACGTCCCAGACAGGAATCGAACCTGCGGCGTTTCGCTTAGGAGGCGAACCCTCTATCCTACTGAGGTACTGGGACACATCATATTCAGTTAGCAAAAGGTCTTCGTCCCAACAAGCGCTTAGGAGTTCTCCCTGCAATTCGGTAGCACTTGGTATCCTCTGATACCAGATGACCGCTTGACGCTGTAACTACGGGCATTCTACGAATTAAGCAGATGCTTCCTTCTGTCCTAACCGGTACTCCATATCCACTTGTGGAACGGTATCTGTTAGCAGAATGTTAGCAACTTAAAGTTCGTAAAATCGTCTAGTCATTCCAACGCTCTCGTTGGAGAATTGGATACTCGAATGAATCAACACTAGACACTAAGGAGTCAATATCAAAAGGCTCTGCGAGCTGACAACCCGCAGAGCCATAAAACCGTGAACCTGTTTATGCGGCTAACTATCTTGCCGCTGTTGTGCTTGCGAGCCAGCTCTTTACTGTTTCAATATTTACTTTTATAACCTCGGCAATATCCTCAACGCTCATTTTCTTTTCAGCGAGGGAGTAAGCCACATTCTTCTTCGTTTCAAGTTCTCTTTCATCGCAAAGCTGCTCCATTTCCTTGCACATATGTTCCACCCCTTTCTCGGTCTCTTTCAGTTCGTGCACGCGGTCGGCCAAGGCTCCTGCCTGCATCTCTTTCGCTTCCTTCACACGGAAATCGTGCATCAGTCTTCCAAGCTCGCCGCCATCGTCCTTGCTCGAATCCACGTAGATGAAGTGTTCCTCGTCCCCGAACTCCTTGCCGTTCTCGCGGATTATCCGGTCGATATGGGCTATCGGGAGTCCGCATCCAAGCGCGTCCTTCAAGGTGACAAATATCACGTAGGTCTCCGGGAGCTTATCGAAGTTCTTTCCCGTATCCAGCACGTTGGAATCCATCATCCCGAGGTTGTATCTGGCACGTTTCGGGTGCGCCCCCTCATCGTCTTGCTGTATCTCGACGTTGAAGATGCGTCCGCTTCCATCCTTTGCCACACAGTCCAGCACGACACCTCTGCCATGCATGTTTCTGAAATCCACCTGCGTCTCATTGTCGATGACGGTCAAATCCTTGTCCTCCATGATGATTCTAAGAACGTACTCGCAGGCTTTCTTATCCTTGAATACATTCCGCGCGAAAATATCGCTCATCACGGTCAGATTCTTAATCGTTTTCTTGTATCTCTCCTTATGCTTAAGCATCGTTTCTTCCTGATTCATCGGTGAAGACCACCTCCTGTTCGACTCACAAGAAGGTATCAACCATCTTGCTATATATATATTTTACAAGAAAGCCGGTAAACATTCAAGACTTGTATTTTCCCCGCCGAAAGGGCAAAATCCTGCGGCTTGCGCGGAGTGGCCGGGGTTTGGGGCAGCGCCCCATTTCAGCAATCTCCGTGCATATAATGAGCGGTCGCGGTGCCCGGCGGGAAAGCCCCTCGCTTTTCCTGCGTCCGGCGCATCGCGGCAGCGAAGGCGAATGCACGGGAGTCGGAGCCGGTCAACTTTTCCGTTCCAAATGTTTCCGTCAATCCGCCTGCGGATTTATGAAAGATTTGTGGGCGGGATGGTTGAGGGGCGAATCCCTCTACCCGGACGAGAAAAGGGTCAACGTTCGCAAATAGGTGCAAATGGGTTCATTTGATGCTAAATGGTGTCTTTTTCTATCATCGGCATCCGTGCATTTGGCAGTTTTTACCTGCACGTTCGTGTATAGGGCAGAGGGATAGAAAAATAGCCTGCGTTATAATCTGTCCCCAAGGAGACGGCATTCTTGCCGCTTCAAAAAGCAGGAAATCGGAAAAGAAAGGATGATGCCACATGGCTCAGGATTTCGGCGATGACATGGGAAACGCCCTCCTAAACTTCGTCACAAGGCAGACGGAGAACTACTTGCGGTTCGGACGTGGCAGGGAACGTGCTTTCGACTGGTGGCAGCGCCATTATAAGAAGGAGGGGAACACTCCCGAAGCCGCAAAAGCAATGGCTGAAAAACAATCCTCTCGTGAGCAGGTGGTCGTGCCCTTTGGTACTTCCGAGGAAGCCGCCTACTATGCGCAGGTATGCCGCGAGAATGGTACCTATGCCGCCGCCTACACGGACAAACGGGGAAACGGGTTCCTTGCCTTCGCACGCGAAGATGCGGAAACCGTTGCAGGGTATGCCCCGCAATTTAAGGACGTGATGGCGCGTCTCGATGAGCAGCGTATCACCGATGCACTGAATCACGCGGAACCCGTGGATAAGAAGACCATGGATTCCCTCACAGAGCTGACAAGCTATCCCGACCTCCCGGCAGAGGACGTAACGGTCATTCCGGTCACCATCCGTTACAAGGATGCACCAGACGAGACTTACGATATGCTCTTTAGCGAGCAGGATACCGAAAACCTTAATATCGACGATTCAATTTTCTTCTCCGGCTACTCCCACAAGGAGCTTACCGAGATGGTTGGTCGTGAAACCCATGAGGATTTCGATGTGATTTCCGTCGGTGCCCCCTACAAGGTTCATGCGACGCAGGTGAAAACGGATGCCCCGGAAAAGACCTATGACGCGCCGGGAAAGGATGCACCTGCCCGTAGCGATAGGGTTGCCACACTTCGTCCCGAGGACACCGCCATCCATACCCAGAACATCCGAAACGCTGCCCAAAAGGCAAGGGAAGACTGCACGGACTTTTCCGACTTCGAGCGCAAGATGAACGCGCAGGGCTTCGGCGTGACCGAAACCAGCAAGGGCGAGGTCATGGCCTACGAGCCTGCAAGTCTGAATATGGACGGTTCGGTACCGGCGTATGAACGTGGTCGTGACTGGCCGGTCTCTGCGGAGACGTTAAAGAACCGGTACGACCTCGATGTGACCCATAACTGGTTCGAGCAGAATACCCCGAAGGAAGCTGGCACCCTCCCGGATGGAGACCTTGCCATGCAGAATGCGCGTCTGACGCAGGAGCAGATGCGTGACGAACAGCAGATGCTAGAGCCGGTTGCATCCGACGGTTCCATGGATAACGACGGGCGCACGCCCGACCCGAACTCCGGCATTGAGAGCCACGATGGTGCAGATACCGATTCCCGCACCGCCGTCATGGATGCGGAGCAGACCGGAAGTGAGATTCGTCCTTCCGACATTCGCGAGGAGCAGCGATATGATTCCGAGTCCTATTCCCTCACCGGAGAAGCCCGCGACATGACCGCCGCTAAAACTCAAATTGAAACGGAAACGAAGTCGCAGGAAATCTCGCAGGAACGAAGGACTGACCTGCCCTTTAAGAACGAAGATGCATTGTAAGGAGATAGACCATGACACTCAAAGACAAATTGCCGGACAGGCTGAAATGCTCCCCGCTTCTTACCATGGAGTCGGACAGCGATATCGAGACCATCGCGGAATCCGTCGTGAACCTTTCCGATTCAGATGGGGACTTCTTTAAGAAGACGGAAAAACTTCTTCTGATGGCAGCCCTTGGATATTTAAGGGACTGGTGCGAGCCTTCCCAGCGTACCATCGGAAACCTCATCTCCCTTCTTGATGCCGCCCTGCCAAAGGACAACGAGACCCATACCACCCTCGACAACCTTTTCTATGAAATGAAGTCCGGGTGCAAGCGCGTGAAATCGGAAGATGGCATCACGACCCTTTGGGAGCCTTCCGCCCTTTCCCGTTGCGACGGTCTCACTCCGCGCGATTCCAACGGTATTGATGTGTCCGAGGATTTTTCGCTCACCTGCTATGAAGGATTCCGTCACGCGGCCACGCGGGAGACGCGCACGAGTATTGTGACCACGCTCCTGCTTGTGCTGGAAGAAGTGGAAAAGGAGGATGCATATGGCAAATAGCGCGAACCCGGAAATCAATAAGAAGATTGCCACCTCGGCGCTCGGCACCCTCGTCATCGCCACGGTCTTCTTCTATCTCGGTGACCGTTATGCCGAAACCCTCGTCACCTATCCGGGGCAGATTTTCGACCATCTGGGCGATGCCATGCTCACCATGTGGGAGACCATAGGGGATGCACCGTTTGCCCTCGATATGACCAGTAACTCCCTGCTGTTTGGCGGGGCTTGCTTTCTCATTATCTGGATGATTTGGCTTCGCTACGTGGCGTTCATCGGAAACTATCGTTCCGGCGAAGAATCCGGTTCCGCCCGCTGGGGCACTTTGAAGGAAGGAAAGAAGTTCAAGGACTTGCAGACCGAAGACAACAATCTTCTCTTCACCAAGAACTTTGGCCTTGCCTTGCACCGCCCCAAGTTCGACCCGGAATATGACCGCAACCTAAACGTCCTCGTGGTCGGCGGCTCTGGTTCCGGTAAGACCTTTAACTACGTGACCCCGAACATCTGCCAGCTCAACACCAGCTACTTCGTCACCGACCCAAAGGGAACCCTTCTTAAGGATGCCGGATACCTGTTCACGGACAACGGCTATAAGCTCAAGAGCTTCAATACCATCAACCTTGATGAGTCCATGCACTACAACCCGTTAAAGTACGTGAAGACGGATACCGATATCCTCTCCTTTGTGAACTGCTTCATTATGAACACGAACCCCGAGGGAAAATCGAGCGGTGACCCGTTCTGGGAGAACGCGGAGAAGATGCTCTACACGGCGCTCATCGCCTTGTTGCGTGACTGGTTCCCGGCAAAAGACTACAACATGTCCTCGCTTCTCACGCTCCTCTCCCTTGCGGAAGCACGAGAGAACGATGAGAACTTCAAGTCCGCTCTTGACCTCATGTTCCTCCAAATCGAGGAGGGCAAGAAATACAAGCAAAACGACGGCTCTTCTCCTGACACTGCGGGAAATGCCGGTCTCTCAAGGAGCTTTGGCACCAAGCAGGCAGATAACGGCTGGTCTTGGGTGCCCAGTAAGTTCAAGCGCAACTCCGACGGTGTGAAGCCCGCCGACTGCGGGGGACTTTCCGCCGACGAGGACTTCGCCCTGATGAACTACAAAAACTTCAAGGTGGCCGCAGGAAAGACCTTAAAATCCATCCTCATTTCCTGCAACGTGCGCCTTGCGCCCATCGCGACGGACGGCGTGCGCGAGCTTTTGACCTATGACGAGATGGAGATTGACACCCTTGGTGACCCGGATGCGAAGGTGGCGATTTTCGGCATCCTCTCCGATACCGACAAGACCCTCAGTTTCCTGTTCGCCATCCTCATGTGGCAGACCATCGACCAGCTGTGCCGAAAAGCCCTTTCGGATTATGGCGGGAAACTCCCGACCCCGGTGCATTTCATCTTCGATGAGTTCGCCAACATCGGCACCATCCCGCAGATTGAGGAGACCATCGCGGTCACACGTTCCCGTAACATCGGCATCACCATCATCCTGCAATCCATGAGCCAGCTGGAAAGCAAATACGATAAGAAGGCGCAGACCATCATCGACTGCTGCGACTCGACGCTCTTCCTCGGTGGCAAGTCCAACTCCACCAACAAGGAGATTGCGGAGATGATTGGCAAGCAGACCATCCATCAGATGACTTATAACGAGTCCACGGGGCAGTCCTCAAGCGCCAGTAAGAACTTGCAGATTCAGGGTCGTGACCTTATCGACGCAGCAGAAATCGGCAAGATGAGCCGCCTAAAGGCAATCCTGCTCATCGCCGGTACCAACCCGCTCATGGATGATAAGTACGACCCCCACGCCCATAAGCGATACCGCTATATCGTGGATAAGCGCAACTGGAAGCGTTTGCATAAGAACTCCTTCGATTTCGAGCGGTATCTGAAAAACGGCTGCGAGCCGTACACCCCCGATGAGGATATGGGTGCGGAGTTCACAGCGTGGAAGTGGGCGGCATGGAAAAAATCAAGGAAGGGGCTTCTGGGCATATTGCTAAACCGGTAGTCACTTATAATTAAGAGAAATGCCACGCGAAAAAGGCAGAAAGGGGACGAATGGAGGAAGGAACTTGGAAACACTCGTCAAACTCGCCGCCCCGGCGATAGGAACCGCTGCGGGCGCATTCACCGTCGTGGGAATCATCTATCTTGGGATGACCCTCGCGGGACTTCTTCGCGGCGGGGGCGGGGAGATACGCAAAGCCGTTGCAATCATCGTCGCGGGACTTACCTGTATCGCCTTTGCCCATCTGTACGGTTACTAGAAAACAAGTAAACAAGAAAGGAATCAACCATGCTGGAAAACGTGAAAAACCTTCTCTCTGATGGTGTGACCGCCCTCGGCGGCATCCTCATCGTCTTCGGCCTTGTGAACCTTGGTCTTACCATCAAGGACGGTATGCAGGGCGGCGGCGGTCAGCTCTCCGGTGCCCTCGCCATGATTATCGGCGGTGCCATCGTCGTGGGTGCTGCCGTGTACTTCAAGACCGGTATCAACTGGGGTTCCCTCGCGGGTTAGAAAGGAGCGATATCTAACATGCTCTCTGTAGCAGTACACAAGGATATCGCCGAGTATCAGCCCAAAATCGTAGGCAAGATGACCATGCGCACCCTGGTATCCATCACGGGTGCGCTTTCTGTCTCGGTACTTGCCGGGCTTTACATCTACTTCGTTTTGGGGCTGAACGTCAGCGATTGCACCTATTTTATCTACGCCGTCTCGTTGCCGTTTTGGTGCGTGGGCTTCGTGAAGCCCTGCGGGATGCCCTTCGAGCAGTTTGCGCCGCTTTGGCTTAAGGCAAACTTCACGAACGACCGCATCTTCTACAAGCCGTCCATGCGTCTTGCGGGACTTCTCTCTGAGTCGGAAAACAGCAAGCAGAAAGGAACTATCTATGGAAAACACTACCGAAAGCAGGGAAACCTTCGCGGCATCGAATCCTACTCCCCAAGGGCAGGACGGGTCATCTCTTAACGCCGCATTTGACGTGGACGCGTTCGTCCACGCATCCGGTGACGGGTTCGGGAACACCGCGCCCCTGCGCTCCGATACCGGCGCTATCGACATGGATGCCATCTCTCAGGTCGCACACGTCACGCAGGGTGCCGGAAAGCTGACCCGAAAGGAGAAGAAGCACGCCAAGCGCGAGATGAAGCGCAGGAAAAAGGAAGCCAAGAAGGCCGAGAAGGAAGCGAAAAAGACCTACAGCTCCATCAAGTCCCAGTTAAAGGACAGGGACAAGGAGCTGTCCGATAAGATGGCCGATGCCAGAAAGAAGCGCGACTCCGCGAAAGACGTGGTGAACTACATCGGCTACAACAAGATGTATCAGGACGGCATCTGTGAGGTGGAGGAGGGGATGTTCTCCTCTTCCATCGCCTTCGATGACACCAGTTACCACTCGGTGCGCGATGAGCAGCAGAAAGCCATGTTCTCTGCCATCACCCGCCTTTACGACCAGTTCGGTGCGGATACGCTCGTGCAGATGAGCGTCATCAACACGCCGCTCCTCAAGGAAGAGGTCGGTCATCGAAAGTTCTTCGACCCGGAGCGTCAGGCAAACGATGCTGCAAGGAACGACGCGCAGGTATTCAACAACATCCTGAACGATAAGGTGAAGGAGGGGGTCAGCAACATCCGCAGGAACCGCTACCTCACCTATTCCGTGACGGCAGACACCGCAGAAGATGCAGCGCGTCAGCTCTCCCGTATCGAGGTCGAATCCTCCCGCATCCTAAACTCCATCGGCAGCAAGGCACACCTTATGAACGGCACCCAGCGCCTTTCTGTCATCCATTCACTCTTAAACCCCTATAAGCCGTTCCTGTTCGATTACCAGCGCGATATTTCCGCCAAGCGCTTACAGACTACCAAGGACTGCATCGCACCGACGCAGATTGATTTCCGCCCGGACGGCCACTATAACGACTGCGTAAAACTCGATAACGGGGTCTACGCACAGGTACTCGTGATGAAGAAGTTCGGCTCGGAACTTTCCGACCGCGCACTTGCCGACATGGCAGACCTTCCTATCCCCATGGCTATCACGTGGTACGTGCAGCCCATGGATAAATCCAAGGCTATCAATTACGTGCGCACCCGTTCCGCATGGATTGACAAGGAAATCATCGAGGAACAGCGCTCGGCAGTGAACAAAGGCTATGACTTCTCCATCCTCCCGCAGGAGCTGAAATACTCCAAGGAGGAGACGGAGGACGTGCTCGACCACTTGCAGAACAAGAACCAGCGTCTCTATGTCTTCACGGGGCTTGTCTACACTTACGCGGAGAGCAAGGAAGCGCTGGATACGCAGGTACTTCGCATCATCTCCACGGCACGTCAGAACTCCATCGAGCTTGACACCTATGACTATCGCCAGCGTCAGGGACTTAATTCCATCCTCCCGCTCGGCCATAACCACGTGGAAATCTCCCGCATGTTCACCACGGCGCAGGTTTCCATCCTCGTTCCGTTTGCCACGCAGGAGCTTGACGATGCGGGCGGCAACTTCTACGGTCAGAACAAGCACAGCCGCAACCTCGTGGTCTGCAACCGCAAGAAGCTCACCTCGCCGATGGGCTTCGTCTGCGGCAAGACCGGCTCCGGTAAGGGTATGTTCACCAAGACCGAGATGACGGGCACCATCTTCTCCAATCCGACGGACGAGATTTACGTCATCGACCGTGCAGGCGAGTACACCGCTATCGCCGAACGCTACGGCGGCAGCACCTACCACTTCGGCGTGGGTACCGGAACCCATCTGAACCCCTTCGATACGGTATCCGTGGAACACATGACGAGAAACGAGCAGATTGCGTTCAAGGTGGACGCGATGTTAGCTCAGGCGGGCGCTTCCGCTGCCGAAGCCGGGTCGAACTTCTCTGAGGTTGACCAGTCGCTCGTACAGCGCTGCACCGAGCTTGCCTTCCAGAAGGCCGCAGAGCGCGGAGACAATCTTCCGCCGACCTTACAGGACTTCTACGATGCCGCGAACGAGCAGCCGGAGGAGCAGGCACAGGTCATCGCACTCCGTTACGAGCGATTCGTGAAGGGTTCCATGAACTTCTTCAACCATCAGAGCAACGTCGATTTCAACACCCGCATCGTGGACTTCAACCTGAAAGACCTGCCGGATTCCATGCTGGTCTTCGCCCTCATCAATGTCTGCGAAGCCGTCCGCAACCGCATGTACTTCAATGCAAAGCGAAACGTCCGCACATGGCTCTACGTCGAGGAGATGCAGAGTATGTTCGCGTACCCGACGGTACTTAACTACTTCTCCCGCTTCTCGAATGAGGGTCGAAAATTCGGACTTTTGCTGACAGGTATCAGTCAGAACGCCACGGCGATGCTCGCCAACGAAGCGGCGCGAAATATCGTCCTTAACGCGGACTTCCTCATGCTTCTCAAGCAGTCCCCGCTCGACCGCATGAAGTGGGCGGAACTTCTGAACCTGTCCGAGCAGGAGGAGGAATGTATCGACGAGTCCGCAGAGCCGGGTGACGGCCTGCTCATCGCAGGAAACGCCCGCGTGCCGATTCGCGGCAAGTTCCCGTCCGGCAACGTTCTCTATGACCTGTTCTCCACGAACCCCAATGAGACGAAGAAGACGGGGCTTGGGGACAAGAAAGATGCAAAACCCGTTATCTGATAACCCAGTAAGAAGACCCCGGAAAGGACGGTGAACGTCAGATGAAGGCTTCGGATTTCACGACCGGCGGAAACGACCGTGAGAAAGCCATGAGTAATCTCCTCAAGACCGAAAAGACGGATGCCGTCAATACCGGTCTGGTGGAAAAGGCAGATAAGAGCGCCAAAGCCTTAAAGGGTGACCTCTATTCCGTCGGCAAGAAGGGCACGCACGGCGCGGGAAGTACCGCCCTCGATGCCATCGCAAGGAAACGTAAGAAGACTTCCGCCGCCGATGCCCTTGACGGAAAATCCCGTAGCCAGCTAACCGGAAAAAATGCCCTCACGAAAAAGGTGCAGTCTCGCCACAATCTGAATAAGAGCCTGAAACGTGGTGCAAAGGGTGTAGCCGCAAAAGCTGCCCACAACGCTCTCAAAGACTCCGAGCTGGAAGGCACGGACGATTTGGTCGCAACCACGCACACCGGCGCGAAACTTGCCGGAAAGGCGAGAAAGCACCTTCGTTCCGGTAAGGATGCACTTGAAAAGAAAGACTCTCTCGGTGCCCTCTCGGAAAAGAAATACCGCACCGAGAAACTGGATAAAAAAGCTGCCCAGAAACGGATGCAGTTCTCCAAATACTTCCATCGGAACGTCTACGAGAATGCTGCGGCGCAAGCTGGAAAGAAAAAGGCGCTCACGATTCTTTCCGGTGGCATCAAGGGAATGCTTTCATCGCTTGCCGGTGCCATCTCCCAATTCTTTCCACTCATCATTGCCTTCATCTTGGCCTTCGGTTTGATTTCCGTTGTCGGTGGAGGTGCCGCCGATGAGGAGCAAAAGAGCGCATCCCTTGACGGGATGCCCGCATGGGTCACCTACGACCTCGTGCTCGCGTGCCTGAACGCCCACGAGCAGTACGGATATCCCGCTTCGGCGCTCCTCGGCCAGATGATGATTGAGAACGGCACCTCGGACTCCGGTTCCGACCTCGGGCGGCTGTACCACAACTACGGCGGCGTGAAATATGCCGGTTATGACTACGGCGGACTCATCACGGGTTCCGTTAAAATGCTCACCACCGAATACAGTGCTTCCGGCTCTGCCTACAAGACCTACGCGGATTTCGCCGTCTTCAAAGACGATGATTCGTACATGAAATACCGGTGCGAGCACCTGTACAAGCAATCCAACTACACTCGTGTCCCTAACTACCAGAAGGCCATCGACACCAACAACTCCGAACTCTTTTTGCGTGCCCTCGGCGAGGGTGGGTACTACACCGCGTCGCAGGACAGCTATATCGCCCAGTACCGTTCCATCTGCCAATCCTATCCGCTCGTCGCGCAGCTCGATTCCATGACCGCAGAGGAGTTCAAGAATCGGTACTCCGGCACCACCCTCATTCCCGGTGGCGGGCAGGACTACCAGAGCGCCGACCAGTGGCAGAAGGATATCGTAAACGCCTGCTCACAGACTCCATGGCCGGGAGCCGACCTTTGCGCCACATGGACAACAAGGGTCTATGCAAGAGCCGGTCATGCCGTCGGCGGCAATGGCAATACACAGCTCGGCAATCAGGGATACGGTGCCAATTACAGCCAGAAACGCGCCACCACCGACCTCTCCCAGATAAAGGTAGGAATGCTCATCTCCGCCCAATACGGCTCCAATACCGCCGCCGGTAACGCTTACGGGCACGTCGGCATCTATATCGGTGACGGCAAGGTCATGGATAGCATTTACTCCGGTCTGCGCACCATCTCCCTGTCCGATTGGGTTTCCCAAAACGGAAGAGGATGGGTTGTCTGCGGCTATCCATGGGACTGGCGCTAGGAAACCAGAAAGGATACCTGCTATGAAGAAACTGAAAGCATGGATGGCGGAACACAAGAAGTTTTCCGTCATCGCCCTGTGCCTGCTCCTGATGTTCACCTGCGGCTCTGCCATGAGCGCCATCAACGTGTCGCATCACCGCGCGGAAGCCGCAAAGGAGCAGCACGCAGGAAATAACACGGACGCTACCACAGCCGCTGAGAAGAAGACGAAGGAGGAAACCGGGAAGGTGGAGCTTACCGATGCCCAGAAGGAAATCATCAAGGGATACGATACCGATGCCAAGGAACTCATCGACACCCTCTCCTCTTCCGTCTGGTCGGTAAGCGAGGGGCGCTACACCCTCAAGTTTGCCGATGACTCCTACGTGGAAACGGTGAACGGAACTCCGACCGTCCATAGTTATGCCATCTCCCGCGTGGAAAAGACCTCCGATGGGTACGGCGGCTATCTCTATACCATCGTCTTCGAGACCGATACCGGCACTCATATCGTGACCTACACGGATGGCAGTGGTGCTGCGGTGAACTCCGATTCCAAGACCCCCGGTGAGAACACCATCTCCACCCTTACAAGCTCTACGATGTTCGCTCAGAAAAACACCGCATACGAGCGTGCCGAAGCGGTGGCAAACATTACCGTGAAGGGCATGAACAGCGAGGTCACGAAACTCTTCGGCGGGGATGAGAAGGCCGTCACCACCGCCCTCTCCAAGTGGTGCGCCGTCCATTACCCTTCTGTCACCGAAGCTACATGGCAGAAAGTCGTGAACCTCGACTATGAGAACGGGGTCATCACCACGGACTTCAAGCTCAACGACTCGAACTCTGTTTCCGTCACCTGCGTTTACGAGCAGTCCACGGGCGAGTTCTCCTTCGAGGGCTAGGGCAGCTTCGCCATGCAGGCAGAAAGGAATCTCTATGAATGAACAACTGACTTTACAAGCCGCACAGCGGGAGGAGACGAAGACGGTTCCCCTGCGCAGGAGAAAGGCTTGTCTTATGGGCACGTTCGCGCTCTTCGCCGCCTGCGCACTCGTGCTCCTCATTCCCCATCCGGCCTACGCGGGTGTCATCGGGGACTTCCTTGATATCCCCAACATGATTAAAACGTGGCTTCTCCAAATCGCTGCCACGCTCTTCAACACCTATTTCGGTGTCATCAACCAGACGCTTGATGCGAGGTTCATTTCCGGGCCGTTCAACGAGCTTTTCGGAACAACCGAGCCGTATGGCGTGATAAAGGACTTTTATCAGGCCGGGGTCATCCCCGTTGCCCATGCCATCCTGGGTCTCTTCATGCTGATGCAGCTCATCAAGATTAGCCAGCGCATCGACGCGACGAGCACCCTTCCCGCCGTGAAGGATATCGTATTCCTCGTGGTGACCTACTGCATCCTCAGCTACTTCATCGACAACGCCCTCGACCTTGTTTCCGCCATCTACGGCATCTTCAACGACCTCGTTGGTAACGTGTCGGACAAGCTGCAATCGAAAAACTGGTATGAACCCGGAATCGAGATGACCAAGGATGATGCAGCCGACGCTACGTTCGGCGGATGCTTCCTCCTTTTGATTTTCGGACTCATTTCATGGGTGGTCGGACTCGTTTTCTATGCCATTTCGATGGTCGTTGCCCTCGGCCGTTCCGTTCAGCTCTATGTCTATGCCGCCTTCTCTCCGATTCCCATTTCCCTTCTCGGCTTCGAGGAGACGAAGCAAATCGGAATCGGTTACCTCAAGAACTTTGCGGCAGCAGCCCTCGCAGGCGTGGTCATGGTTCTCATCCTCTACCTCTACCCGCATCTTGTGACCGCCCTCGCGGTTTCCGGCGGACTTGGAAAGGCTGAGATGCTTGGACTCGCACAGGGCGTAGAAACATTCGACTCGTTCGGTGTCATCATCAAGACTATCGCCGTTCTCATCACGACCATGATGGGGCTTGTAAAGTCCGGCTCTTGGGCGAAGGAAATCCTCGGCGCGTAAACGCTTACCGAAAACCTGCTACCACTCACCGAAGGGGCGTGCCGAAAACGGTGCGCCCCTTCCCCTTAATAAGTTATTATTGGGAGCCAAGCATCGGCTTCCGATGGAAAGGAACGCGCTATGACATACGACACTACGGAAGCAGTGGCTAAGTTTCTGTCCGGCTTCCAGATGAAGATTACGAAGCGGGAAAGGGACACCGTTGCCCCAGACTACTACGTGAAATACTTGCTCACCCTCTCCAAAGGCGGAAAGGACTTCTCCACCACCTTCGTATCTGACCCGAGGGCTTTTGGGGAGCCGACTGTCACGCAGGTCTTCTCCGCCCTCGCAGACGATGTCCTCACCTTGCAAAAGTACTCCACTGACGAGTTTGTGGATAAGCTCTACGCACAGGGGGTAAAGCCATCTGCCGCCCTCCGTGCTTACAACTCCTGCAAGGAGACGAATTTGTGGATGCAGGACGAGCTGTACCTTTCCGGCTGGGAAATCGAAGAGATATCCAAAACCCTGACAAAGTATGGGGACGAGGTAGACACTCTGGTCGAGAAGGCCGCATCCGGAGCGGCCGCGAGGTATGCCTATGACCATCCGAAGCTGCCGGAGGGTTTCGTTACCATCACACAGTTGCAAGGAGACCTTGACCTCGGAGACTTGCGCGACGAGGTGGAGGATTTTGATTTCGACGGTGACCTCACCAACGCGTTCAGTGAAACTGCCGACTATAAGGTCGATAGCAACTACCATGCCCTTCTCTCGTGGCTTCCAGACCACACGGAGTGGTTGGAACAAGCCGAGTTCGACGGCCTTCTCGAAGGCTGCAAGGGCGATATCTACAAGATGGTTCAGATGGCGCAGTACGAGTGCTTCAAGTCTGACCTCTACGACCATCGCGAGGATATCTGCCGTTACGGCACCCTCGACCAGCTAAGGGATATGGGGGTCTATGCCATCCGGGAAAGCCTTGCAGACGAAATCTTAAACGACCTCTCCTATGATGAGGATTATGCGCCGACCGATGACGCGAAGGATACCATCATGGGTGCCGTAAGCGCCGCGTTCGAGGAGCGGTACGGGGAGGACTTCGCTGAAGTCGCGACCGACTTTGGGCAGGATATCGACGATATCGCAGGTCGCGCAAACCCTTGCATCCTGAGTGTGGATACGGTACGCGCCGTGAACGAAAAGGGATACGACGCGGTGTTCGCCGAGCAGTGGAAGACCGAGCTTTCTGAGTGCGATATCGACCCGGAAGCGGTTTCCGTTGACAGCGAAGCGCACGATATGGAAAACGTCAGGGATGGGCTTGATGGTAACGCCCCGGAAAAGGATGCCCCGGAAAAGGACGATAGAGATGCACAGCCGCCTGTAGACACCGACAACCGTTAGAAATGTGCATGGAAACGGGTGAGGGCAATGCTCCGCCCGTTTTCTGCTGAAAGGAGACTCTATGGAACCGAAACCGAAAGAGCGTATCGTCTTCGACGAAGACTCCTACTACGGAGACGAAGGCGCGGAATGGTCGGTGCCGACCTCGACGGCTATTCCCTTTCGGGGGAAGCGAAAGAAGCCGCCCTATCGCGCTTCGCTCTCCCGGAGAACAGGAAAGCCGCCCTCGATATGATTCGGAAACTGAATGAGTCGAGAGACAGCAACGAAAACGACCTTTTTTAGGCGTTTTGGCAAGAAAGGAGAAATGAACATGGCAGAAGATTTCGGTGACAGCACGGGAAGCGGCCTTGTGAATACCGCCAAGCAGGCCGCAAAAGAGGTCGTTCAGGCCGTCGTGACAAAGGGTGCAAGCATCGGAGGAAAGGGCGGTGGCGGTATCTCCCTCTCCGGGGAAGCCAAGGACATGATGGCAGCTTCCAAACAGCTTGCAGGCGCATCTGCCGCACCTTCCCGCGAGCATCTGGTCGCAAAGCCCGACCTCTCCCGTTAGATAGAACCACAGAAAGCCAGCAAACCGCACAACTAGAAACACAGAAAGGATGATTGCCATGCCAGATAACGACTTCTGGATTGGGCAGGAGCAGATTCCCGTTGACCTCTCCCTCCTGCTCACTTACTCCAACGATGAGGACTACTGGTACGCTCCGGGGGAGTATGCGCTCAGGGTCTATACCGTCGATACCCTGAACACCAACTTCGCCCGTCCCTGCTTCGCGCTCGGTGAGCGCACGTCCGACCCGGAGATGGAGGATGTTTCCAGTGCTATCGAGAACACCCTCCACGAACTTCTCGATTCCGGTGCGACCCCCGAGGACGTGTACCGCATCATGGGACTCGTTAAGGAGAGCGAGCTTTCCCCCGAGACCAAGGAAGCTGACAGCTATCTTTCCATCGACCTCGGCTATTGCATCGACGGAAATATCGTCTCCTATGAAGCGGTGCCGGAGAGCGTTGCGACGGTGCCTGAAAACGTAGACTACCCCCGTTACGCGGAAGCGATGGAGAGCCATGTGCCGCTTCCCATCGCTACGCAGATTGCTAAGCATGATTTTTCTCACAGGCAGGCGGATATCCTCATGGAAGCCGCCCGTAACCCGCACGTCTCGCCCGAGACGCTTGAGACGATAGCCGACAAGACCCTTTCGTCCGGTAAGATGCGCGGTCTTCTGGATATCGCTTCTGTCGGCAAGAACCCCCTCGATTTTCGCAATATGGACGAGCAGACACTTAAGGCGGCTGTTTCCGTGCTGTTCCACGGCGGCAAAGACCTCCCCGTGACGGAGCTTGACCTTGCGCAGCTGCGTTCGGTAGACCTCGCGCTGATGGGCGGGGCTTCCCCCGCCGAAGCCATGCGTGCAGCCGAGAAGTCTACATCCGCCGAGCCGGAAGCGACTGCCGCATCTCTCGCATCCGAAGCCCGCGACGCGAAGGCTGCTCGCACCGAACTCGATAGCCAGTCGGAGACGAAGGATGCCCCGACACGCGCGGAAAAGGCAGATGGCTCCCTGTGACAAAGCCGTTCCATGAGCAGAAAGGAGGACACCTATGACACCTGACGGAAAAACATTCGACCCGGAAACCGTTACCGACAAACAGCTCGTTCAGTACGAACAGGCCATCGACCGTGGCCTAACCGAAGCCGACGCGATGCGCCTGACCGAACACGAGTACAACGGCTTTCAGGCCAATGCCATCATCGCCGCCGCGCTGAACCCGGCGGTGGGAGAAGACGTGCTGGATGCTCTCGCGACCCCCAAGTACACCGCAGCGCAGATGACGGCCATCGCGAAAATAGCCATCAGGGGCGGAGACTTCACACGCTTCCTAGACCCGCAGATGGACGCACGGCGCATGGAAGCCGCCTATCTGGTCGTGGCGCACGGGGGGAGCGATTTGCCTGTGGAACGTCTCTCCCGTTCCCAGCTGCTCACCATCAACAACCTCCTTCTGCAAGGCATTCTCCCCTATGAGACCGTCCGCGCCATCGCGAAGCCCGCGTTTACCCCTGAGAGCATGGAGGTCATCGCCGCCGCCATGGAAAACGCACGTCATGACCCCTATACCGGTGAGCACTCGCTGACCGAAGCGCAGGTGGCGCGTATCATGAACCCGGAATACAGACCGGAGCAGCAAATCGCGCTTCTTACCGCCATGCGCGGGCAGACCCCGGTTGCAGACCTGAGCGATGCGGACTTTGCAGGGCTGTTCCCGGCTTCCCTCTCCGTAGAGCAGATGAGCGCCTGTGCCTATGCCGTGAACCGGTGCGGGTATAACACACCACTTCTCATGATGACCATGCAGGCGTGCGCGGACATGAACGCGCAACAGCTCATGGCCGTCTTCGATGCAACGGCGGCAGAGTTTTCCGATACCACTATGGCAAAGGTCTCCACAATCCTTATGCACACCCCAGCCCTTACCTCCCAGCAGATGCGCTATCTGCTCGCGGAAGCTAGGGACGGCACCCCGTTTCCGGCTCTGGAATCCATGAAGGATTATCTGCTGGCACAGGTGGAACCCGAGAAGGCACAAGTTACCGAAACCGGTGTCAAGTCCGAATCCCGTGACATGGCATCCGGCAAGGAAGCGCTTGCGGAGCGGGCGGGACTTGATGGCACCCCGAAAATCAATCAGAACAAGGAGATGGAATAGATGTTTAACAACATATCGAATCCCAAATGGTTCGGCGATTGGAGCCGTTTGGAAGATGAATATCTCGACAACAACTTTACGGAGATTCAAGACAACTTCGCTTTCTCAAAGAGGAAAAAAACCAATGGACTTTTTGGTGCCATCGTCAGTCTGGCTACCGCATTTCCAGTCCGCGACCCGGAGACCGGACATGCCACCGGCGCTTGGAAGGTGGCCTGCGAGTCCATCGACCTTGACGAGGTGCCGCTTTCCGATATCGCGGACATGATTTCCTGCTTTGGCAGCAAGACCATAACCGATTTCCAGCTGTACAACAGGGAAGTCGATATCACCCCATGGCAGCAAGCCCTCGGCGAGCTTTTACTGCGCGGGCGCGTACAGAAGGACGATTACCCATGGATACAGTGCCCCAACTCCGACTCCGCCTTGAACATGATGAACATGGTCATGGGTGCGAACTTGCCAAAGGACTTCTTCGATGATTGCACCCTTGGCGATGAGGAATATGGATGCGGCGAGGAAGCACATGAAATGGCTTCTGCACGGAAGGAAATCGACACCCAGACGGAGACTAAGGATGAACCGGAAGTTGACCCGGGCAAGGAGGTGAAATAGATGACTGATAATTTCAAGGAGATAGGTTCCCTGTTCGGCAGGAACGCGCTCGCGGCGGATGCGCCTGCAAGGGATGCGCCCGGAAAGGATAACCAGAACATCGGATAGAACACGAAGTGACAAAAAACAGAAAGACAGGATGCCGCATCCCGTATGGGAGCGGCATCTCCACAAACGCGAGAAAGAACGGGAGGTGCGAATGACGAAAGGAGAAAAAGACTTCGAGATTATCGCTACCATCTGCGAGTACGAGAACTCCGTGGCAATGCCGGATGATGAACGCCTGACTTATCTCGACACGTGCGGCATCGCCCGCCTTAAGGATGGGAACGGAAATGCAAGCGCACAAGAAGCCCATGCGAACAGATGCAGCGAGTACCTGCGGTTCGGACACGAAGTTGACCTTGCCGCCTGCGGCGCATACAACCCCTACGATGCCCTGAAAGTCTGCGATACGCCGGAGATATTCTTGAAGACCGGGTTCGAGCAGCGCCCCATGCTCTACACGCAGAAGCATCTCTTTCAGGCTCTCACGCCGAAATCCGATTACAACCCCCACCGGCACGGCTTCTCCATCGAACAGGTAAAGCGCTTTCCCGAGCTTCTTGCTTCCCCGGTGGTTCTCGCCAACAGCCCGACCAGGGACGATGTTCTGCTTGCCATCCTTCTCGCGACCGATGCCTACGACACCCCGCTCATCGCGGGCATCAAGCCGGACGGCACGGGAAACTACGGGGAGCGCGAAGTTGAGACGAATATGGTCTTGAGCGTCTACAGCAGACAGAACTTCATCCGTTACTTCGCCCTGTTACGGGATATGAATGCCTTCGTGTTCGTAAGCGGCAGGAAAATCGAAGCGCTCGAAGACCTATCCGGGCTTCCGCTTGCGGGAAATTGCTCCGGTCTCGATATTGACAGGATTCTGCAACGCCCGAAGTGCCTTGGATAGATACGCAGGCCGTTAACGATTACCGGCCGGATAGGGGATATTAACCTTCGTCCCTTGAATGAAGCAGAAAGGAGAAAACCATATGAGCAAATTAGTCATCGCGGAGAAGCCGATGCTCGCCCGCGATATCGCCCGCGCCATCACGGGAAAAGAGGTGTCCGAGAGCGCCCGCCTTCCCATCTCGGGAAACGGCTACACAGTCTGTGCCTGCGCCGGCCACCTTTTGGAACTGGTAAAACCGGATGCCATCGACCCAAAATGGGGAAATCCTTGGAGCCTAGACGTACTCCCTATCGAGGTTCACGACTGGCCGAAGGAGCCTACTGAGGACAAGAAGAGCCTTGTGGAGGAAATCGCGGGACTCCTTAAAACCTGCGATTCCGTCATCGCCGCCGGTGACCCGGACGATGAGGGGCAGCTTATCGTGGACGAGCTTCTGGACTACCTCGGCTATACCGGTAAGGTTGAGCGCGTCTACGTGAACGACAACATCGAGAAGAACATCGTGAAGGCATTCGACAAGCTCGTGCCCAACGACTCCTGCCGTGGTGCCGGGAACGCCGCCTATGCCCGACAGATGGCGGATATGTGCTTCGGCGTGAACGAGACGAGACTCGCCACCAAGCGTCTCGACGGCCTGTTCACCGTCGGACGCGTGCAGACCCCGACGCTGGGGCTTGTGGTGAAACGCGACGAAGCCATCGCCCACCACGTCACTCGAAAGTTCTACGAGCTGTTTGCAAGCGGTGATTCGGATGCCGGAGAACTCACCTTCAAGTATCTGCCGGGAAAGGAGCTGCTTGCCGGTGAGAAGCATCTGTTCGAGCGGCATACGCTGGAAGCCCTTAAGGAAAAGCTCGTCGGACGCGACCTGCACTTTGAAACGACCGTATCGAAAAAGCAGGAGAACCCGCCGCTTCCCTACAACTTGACCGTGCTGCTTTCCGACATGAGCGAGCGCTTCGGCTTCACTGCCGCCGAGACTCAGCAAATCACGCAGGATTTGCGTGATAAGTACAAAGCCATCACCTACAACCGCTCCGATTCCCAATACCTCAAGGAAGAGCACCGAGAGCAGGCACCGGCAGTCCTTGCGCAGGCGATGAAGAACCTCGGTGTGCGCTGGCCTTTGGATTACCGGCTCCACTCCAAGGCGTTCAACGATGGGAACGTGACCGCCCACCACGGCATCATCCCGCAGGAAGCGGATGCGCCCGTGTCCGCGATGGAACCGGACGAAGCCAAGGTCTACACCGCCATCTGCGAGCGCTATGCGGTGCAATTTCTTCCTCCCGCCGTGTACGACGTGAGCGAGAGCACGGTAAGCGTGGACGGCGGAACGCTTAAGCTCACAGCGAAGCGCCTTTCGGACGCTGGGTTCACGGCTGTCTTCCCGAACATCTCGAACAGCCGTGTCAGAGAGGATTCCGATACGGGGAACCCATGGGTTCCCGCAGGAAGCCACACCCTCGCCGGTATCTCCTGCTCAATCACGGAAGGGGAGACCACCCCGCCAGCACCCTATACGGAGGGCACCCTCATCACCGACATGGCATCCATCGCGAAGTACGTCAAAGACCCGGAAATCCGCGAAATCCTCAAGCGCAAGGATGACGGTAAGAAGGGGGAACACGGCGGCATCGGAACGACGGCCACCCGCTCCTCCATCATCGAGGGTCTGAAAACCCGTGGCTACCTTGAGGAACAAAAGGGAAAGGTTCGAGCGACCGATAAGGCCAAGGCGTTCTACGCACTCCTCCCGCCGGAGATTCGCGGCGCGGACGTGACTGCAAGATGGTGGCTCATCCAGCAGGATATCGCAGACGGCAAGGCGGACGTGAACGCCCTGCAAGATTCCGTCATCAAGGTCTTCAATCACCACCGCGAGACCGCCTACGTGGGCGCATCCATCGCAGGTACCGGAAAGGCCGTGGTCGGCAAGTGTCCAAGGTGCGGCAAGGACGTTATAAAGACCGGCACCATCTACGCCTGCTCCTCCATCAAGAACGAGAAGCAGGAGGACGGCACTTGGAAGGAGGTCTCGGGCTGCGGGTTCAAGCTGTTCGGCTTCTGCACCAAGAAGTTCACCGAGAAGCAGGCCGCATCCCTTCTTGACGGGAAGGCGGTCTCGCTAAGGGGCTGTAAGTCCAAGACCGGAAAGACCTTCGATTGCACAGTTGTTCTTCAAAAGGACGGGTCGGTAGAACCCATTTTCACACCGAGAAAACCCACGAAAAAAGGCCGCAGGTAGCGGCAGAAAGGAAGGAATGACATGGCAACACTCCTATCACCGGATATGCTTCCCGAGGATATTCGGAACATGGATTTCGGGCAGGCTTCCATGCCCCACGCGCCCGAAGCCCAGACCCCGGAAGTACCCTACGATATGACCACATCCGCACCAGACCGCCCTGCCATACCGCTCTCCCCGGACATGCTTTCCGGGAATCTGCAAGGAAATGGAAGCGAGAAATCGGGCATCGAGTTCTCCTTCGATGCCTTCGGATACACCCAGCAGGTCGAACTCGTCAGGGAGTCCTATGCGGACGGGAACCTTGCAGTGACCGCCTATCTCTCTGACCCCACCGACGAATCGTTCGGACAGCCTTGGAGCAGCGTCACCGTGAACTTCGGTTCCCCGTTGCAACAGGACGCGACCGTTTTCCTCGACACCAATAACATGGGAGAAGCGATGCTCTCGAAAATCTCCCAGCTCGGAGCCTTCACCGGCCAGTTCATGCGCTCGGGGTTCTGCTCCTACCCGGCCTTCACCTTCGATACCGAAGTCATGGACAACATGCGCGACTTAAACGAGTTCGCATCGGCAGACCATATGAGCCTTGCCGAGGTGCGCGATACATGCCGCGCGGCACTCGAAAACGTATACGGCAGCGAGTTCACGGATGCCTTGGAAAGCGGTTACGACCTGAACGCCGAATCCCATGACTGCGCTTCCGGGAGCGCCGTGCTCGAAACCTGCGACGCGAACTGCGCGGAACAACCCATGAACCATGTGAAGGGGGTGCGATAGGCATGAGCCGATTTCACTCGAACCGGACTTGCATCCGTTCGCCGACAGCTATCCCAAGCAGCCAAAACACACCATTGTGCTAAAATCGGGTACCGTATACACACCGCGCGGGACTACCCGTTCCGCACAGACAGAAAGGATGGAAAAACATGCCCAAGAAGACACCGGAGCCAGAGCAGGCTCCCAAGGCAGACAACTACGCCAAAATCAACATGCCCGCCGCCTTCCTCACGCCCCACGACATTCAGACAAGCGACGGGCGCACCTTCGAGAAGTGCTTCGTTTCCTTCCCCAAGGGGACGAAGGTGAACGGCATCGACGTGAGCGGCTTCTCAACCGATGTGTTCCTCTCCGACTACATGAAGAAGGACATGCTTGAGAAGGGACGCGCCACGGTCTCGTTCAAGAAGGACGAGCCGGTGCCCATCTGGACGGGGAAGAAGGACGATGCCGAGCACCCGTATCAGCGCTACGAGGTGAAGGCCACCGACCTCACCCACGCACTCAAGGTGGCGCAGGATGCCTATAAGGCCGGAAAAGCCGCAGAGCGTGCCGCCGCCAAGGACGGCGTGAGCCTTGCGGGGGAAGCACGCGACATGGAGACCGGGAAGGACGCGCTCGCAGGCGATGACCCCGCCAAGTCCACCAAGTCGCGAACCGGGCAGGATATCGCCCAGTAGTACAGAGGAAAGAGGTGACAGTTCATGGTAATCGAGGTGCTCTACAAGTCCTTCCGCTACGAGAAGTTCGACTCATCCGCCCAGACGAACTCCGAGCCGTTCCGCGCGAAGGGAACGAACATCCTTACCGACTGGAACCTCTACCTCGGTGCCCTTGAGGAAAACGGCATCATTCTCGCAGAGCACTGGTATGACGGAAATCCGCAGCACGCAGGCGGACAGGTGACCCTTGAGGGCACCAAGGTTCCCGCCGCCACCCGTCAGGTCGGGAGCGCCATGCTCCTCGTCTCGCCAGATGAGCTGGACGATGTAGTCTGGCTCAAGAAGGACGGCGAAAAGCTCCTGTGGCGGGAGGGCGATGAGCTGATAAACGGCGAGCGGTTCTTCGCCATGGAGCAGCTGTGTTACTCCGATGCCACAGTGCAATCCATCAACCGTCGCGCCATCGCCGTGTTCGACTACTTGAAACATGCGCACCCGACGTACCCGGATGATGAGATTGCCCGCATCATGGGCTACACCGAATCCGCCATCGAGCGCATCCGCGATGCAGAAATCTCTCAGGACGAGGGCTTCGCAGACGATGATGGGGAAGGGCAAAACGAGGAAGACAACACCGGGGCTATCGGCGGATATGACTTCGGTTAGAGATAGAACGCAACGAGAAACGCAGTTCAAACGAACCACCAACGAAGCTACAAAAAACCACGCAAACAAGGAAGGAGAAAAGAACACATGAAGATTCTCGGACGAATCAAGAAATCTAAGGTGCTCACTGCGGTCATGACCGCAGTGCTCATCTTCCAATCGGCGTGCCCCACCGGGCTTGCCTATGCCGCGCAGAAATCGGGTGTTAGCGCCTATTCTGCCGGTCAGACCATCGACCAAGCACTCGGTGCCACCAAGACGGTCGAGTCCGTGCTCTCCCAGCACGAGAACGACGAGTATTACCTCACCACGCCATACGGCAACAAAGGGCCTCATGGCGAGGGCGGTGCAATCGGCACTTGGGACTGCTGGAAACCGAAGGGTGAGTACGGTAGCGGTGCCTATATGAACTGCGCCGGTTTTGTGGTTGCCGTCCTCCGTGCCTGCGGAGCGAACACATCCATCATCGGAAACTATACCGCCAAGGACGGCTACAACAGGGGCAACGAAGCGAATGCCTCCAAATGGGAAGAGTATTGTCGCGACAACAATGCCGTCAGCTACACGTTCAGCTCCAAAGAGCAGATGCTCGCGTCCGGTATCCTTGAGAAGGGCGATATCATCTACATGGAGCCGGTGGACTGGAATCATAGCAATTCAGACTGCCATATCGGCTTCTTCTGGGGCAGCAACAGCTCGGAAGACCTTTTCTGGCACTCTTCCAGCCACGCAGACGGAATTGTAAAGGGCTATTTTCCGAACTCCGCAGGCGGCAACGTGATTTCCAAAATCACGCCCAAGTATCCCGTTCGCTACTACCGTGTCATCAAGACGTTGCACAAGGGATATCTGACACTGCATAAGGACTCCTCAAATAAGACCCTTACCGATGCCAATGACTGCTACTCCCTCGCAGGTGCCGAATATGGGGTCTACACTGACTCCAACTGCTCGAACAAGGTAGCGACCCTTACGACGAACGCAAGCGGGAACGCGAACACCGTCTCGCTCAATCCCGGACGCTACTATGTGAAGGAGACCAAGGCTCCCAAGGGATATTTCACCGATTCGCAGGTTTACACCGCAGATGTTTCCGGCGCGAATCGCGAATCCTCGCCTGTGAAGCTCTCAGTCAGCGACAATCCCGCAAATGACCCTATGGCTATGCTCCTTGGTAAATACGACGGCCAGAAGACCTATAACGGCGCGGGCAACCTCCCGCAGGGTTCCGCCACCCTTGCAGGTGCTGAGTTCACCGTCGATTACTATGCCACCCTTGACTACAAGAGCTACGATGACCTTAAGAACGCCGACGTGAAGCCGACGCGTTCTTGGACGTTCAAGACGAACGAAAACGGAATCGCCAACTTCAAGGCCGACGATTTTGTTTCCGGCGATGCCTTCTACTACAACTCTAATAACGACCCGTGCATCCCGCGCGGTACTGTCGTCATTCGTGAGACCAAGGCACCCGCAGGCTATGTGAAGTCTGACGATGTGTCTTTCCAGAAGATTCAGGAGAATCCGACCACAGGTGCCGTTCGTACTTACAACGTCCCGAAGGTTGCCGAGCAGGTCTACCGCTCCGATATCGAGTTCACGAAAAAGGCCGATAACGGTTCCGCGCACCTAGCCGGTGTGCCCTTCAAGGTGACCTCTCTCACCACCGGTGAGTCCCATATCGCCGTGACCGACGAGAACGGCTATTTCAGCTCCGCGTCCTCTTGGAACGCGCATGACTCGAACACCAACGCGAACGATTGGGCGCTGACCGCAAGCGACACCATCGACAGCACGAAGCTCGATGCTAACGCCGGTTTCTGGTTCGGCAACAACAGCGTGCTCGATGGGAACGGCACCACTTCCACCTCCGATGCCGTCAAGGCGGACAACAAGCTCGGTGCCCTGCCCTTTGACACCTATTCCGTCGAAGAGCTTCGCTGCTCCGCTAATGAGGGCTATGCGCTCATCAACACGACTGTTACCGTGACCCGTGATGCCAAGACCATCGACCTCGGCACCTTCGATGACCCGGAGCCGGAAATCCACACCACCGCCTACGACGCTTCTGATAGCGACCATTACGTCGGAGTCGGCACCGTCAAGATTTCCGACAAGGTAGAGTACAGCCATCTCGTCGCGGGTAAGACCTACACCGTCATCGGTGAGCTGCATGATGCCGCTACCGGCGATGCCGTCACGGTTAACGGTCAGGCTATCACTGCCGAGAAGACCTTCACGGCTGAGGACTCCGCAGGTTCCGTCACGCTTGACTACGCTTTCGATTCCTACGACCTCAAGGGGAAGACCCTCGTGGTCTATGAGACGCTTACCGATGCAAAGGGTGCGAAGCTCGCCGAGCATAGGGACAAATCCGACGTTTCCCAGCAGGTGACCGTGCTTACGCCGAAGCTCTCGACAAGCGCTGTGGACGATGCGGACAATGACAAGTCCGTCACCGCTGAGGATGATGTTACCGTTACCGATTATGTCCGTTACACCGGGCTTACCGCCGGGCAGACCTACACGCTCTCGGGAACCCTTATGGACAAATCCACCAAGAAGGCTTTCATGGATGCCGACGGCACCCCCGTCACCGCGACTGCGGAGTTCACGGCGGAAGCCGAAAGCGGTACCACGACCGTGACCTTCACCTTCGATGCCAGCGGCATCAAGACCGGCACCAAGCTCGTCGCCTTCGAGACTGTTGCCACGAACGGTATCGAGATTGCCGACCACAAGGATATCAACGACATTGACCAGACCGTTACCGTGAAGGCTCCCGTTATCGGCACCACCGCCGTCGATGCTGCCGACGGTGACAAGACGGTCACGGGTGAGGAAAATGTCGCTGTCCGCGATACTGTCCACTACAACAACGTGACCCCCGGTAAGACCTACAAGGTCACCGGTACCCTCTATGAGAAGGTTCTTGACAAGAACGGAAAGGTCACGAAGAAGGTATTCAAAGACAAGAACGGTACCCCCGTCACTGCGGAAGCAAACTTCACCGCAGAGGACTCCTACGGAAACGTCGATGTGACCTTCTACTTCGATGGCAGTTTGCTCAAGGAAGGTACCTCTCTCGTTGCCTTCGAGTCCCTGTCCCACAACGACAAGGAGATTGCTTCCCATGCCGACGTGAATGATTCCGGCCAGACTGTCATCATCACGAAGCCCAAGCTCTCCACTACCGCAACGGATGCCCTTGATGGTGATAAGAACCTCATCGGCGAGGATAATGCCACCATCGTCGATACCGTCCATTACATGAACGTGACTCCCGGCAAGACCTACAAGGTTTCCGGCACCCTCTACGAGAAGGTCACCGA